>JAUSKV010000280.1 GCA_030646745.1 Sulfurimonas sp.
TTTCACAATATTCCACCGTCCTCCAAGTTTTGTACAAAGAGAGAGTGGAAAACTTTTACTTTTAATCGCTGCATCATTTTTCATTGCATTTGTTTATCCTGTTGGCTATTGGACACTGACCTATGCTCAGGAGCTACAATATAAGCTTTTAGAGACAACCTATTCAGAACTTCATATTGAAAGAACAATACGAGAATCTACTATAAAAAGCAGAGAAGCTGATAAAGAAAAAGTTATGGTGCTTCTCAATAAAGAAAAACAAGAGTACATAGACAAAAAAAACACGCTTATAAAGATTCATGATGTAAAAGTAAACTATCCTATGAAGGCTAAATTGTTATATACATTAACAAATGACTTAAACGATATTGGAGTAAAGATAGAATCACTCTCTTACAATGAAAATGATAAAAGTAAAAAATTTATCTTAAACTTAGTTTCATCAGAGGATAAAATAATTACTGCACTCTTAGAAAATTTAACAAAAAAATATGAAAGAAAATTTAAATTTTCACTTGAAAAGATTTTATATAATAAAGAGTCTGCAAAATATTTCAGCGAATTAAAGGTGACAATATTATGAAAATAAATTTTGAAAATTATTTACAAAATATAGATGCATCATTTAAGAGCAAAGCTCAAAAAGATATATATATGATATATATTATGACCTTCGCTATGATATTCGCTTTTTCCTATCTGCTTTTTTGGGATAGTTCTGAGATAGCTTTTAAAAAAATAAAGGAGCAAGTTACAACCATAGAGTCTAAAATAACCAATGATAAACTCTATCTGCAACAAAATCCTGCAGCTAAAATAACACTGTTAGAAGAAGAGATTAAACAGGCGCAGAGCGAACTGCTTATTTACAAAGACAATAATGCATACATAAAAGGTAAAATAGAAGCTATCTCTTCACTTGTATATGATGAGCGAACATGGGGTGAATATCTTCACTCAATTTCAAAAAATGCACTGAAATACAACATTAAAATTCTTGACTTTACAAATAAACTTGCTCTTAACAATAGTGCATTCGGTCATGTTTTAGATATTAATATCAGCAGCACAGGGGATTATAAAAATACTCTCAATTTTATGAATTCACTTGAACAGAGCGAATTGGTCGTTGATTTGCATGATTTAAATCTGACTATGGAAAATAATATAAATGGAAATTTGAATATCTCTGTTTGGGGGATTACATACTAATGAAACGTTTTTTTATAATTACTCTCTTACTCCTTCTCTCCCTCAATCTCAGCTCAAACGAGCTTGAGTGGGTAGATGAGCAGATTGAAGCGATTAAACCTCCAAGAGAGGGAATCAGTGAAGCTGAAATTGCATCACTCAAAGACCCTTTTATCTTTGTAAAAAAAGCCGATACAAAAAGTAATGTCATCGCTGCTGCTCCTACAGTTTTTACTCCAGAGACAACGGATGCACCAAAAATAAAAGTTTCTCCTCAAAAAAAGAATTTTATTCTGGATGCCATTATTAATAAATCAGCTTTGATTAATGGCAAATGGTATAGGATAAGCGATAAAATTGATGATTACACAGTTTCAAAAATCGATACGACATCTATTACTCTATCAAAAAAAGGTAAAGAAGAGATACTCTCTACAAGTAGTAAAAATCTAAATTTAAAATTTAAAAACAAGTGAGACTAGAGCAATGCGTATGATAAAATCATCAATTTATGGAACAATTTTAACACTTTTGCTAACAGGCAATCTTTTTGCTGATTGCTCTTCCGAACTTTTCAGTATCAGCTCTACAAAAGATACTAAAATTATTGATTTTATTGAGCAACTCAGTGATTCATGTGAATTTAGTATTGTAGTAACCGATTCAAATGCAGAAGAGTATTTAAACAAACAACTCAACAAAACACATCTCAATAATTTAACAATTGATGAAGTTCTAAATATTGTTCTTAATGAAAATAATCTCTCTTATACACTTAATAATAATGTACTCAAAATTTCCTACTTAACTACAAAAGTTTTTGCTATAGACTACATCTTATCTCAAAGAAAAAGTAGCGGCAGCACTGATATTACACTCAGTTCATCGGCAGGCTCTAAAGCTTCAAAAGGCTCAACCGGTTCTTCAGGTGCCACTGGCTCCACTAGCTCTTCGAATGCATCAACTTCTAAATCGGGCGGAAGTTCAACTGCCGAATCTGGTGTAAAAATAACATCTAGTGATGAAGTTAAATTTTGGGAAGAGTTAGATTTAGAGTTGCAGGGGGTCATAAATAGACCACATGATGCATATGTGGCGAACCCACCCATCATAAATAAAAATGCCGGTCTAATCACAGTAACATGTACTGCTAAGCAGATGACTAGGCTTGAATCGTATCTGCAGAGACTCCAAGAAAAGGTTAAACTTCAAGTTCTGATAGATGTTCAGATTTTAGCAGTTACAATGAGTGAAGGTAAATCAACAGGTGTTGATTGGAAACAGCTCTATGCTCTTCAAAACTTTCAGATAACATCAAATGTTTTAAATGCACAAAATGTTGGTACATATTCCGGTTCTGATATTACGACTGCTCTGTATCCAGACCCTATAAAAGGAAACTCCGGAACTGTAGCCAGCCTTGTTCAAGCAAAAGGTAATGTAAGTCTCAAAGAGGTAATTAAGTTTTTAAATACTCAAGGGGATGTAAGTTCTATCTCTAACCCTAAGGTTTTAACGCTGAACAACCAACCTGCACTCATTACAGTCGGTACAGAATATTTCTACAAAATTACCAGTACAGAAACTTTAGCAGGTGGAACTACCGGTGCTTCAAGTGTAAACGAAAATATCCAATCTGTTTTTGCAGGTGTGCTTTTAGATATAACTCCTGAAATATCGGATGACAACTCTATAACTTTGAAGATAAATCCATCTCTCTCCGAGACTTCGACTAATATGCTTTCAACTTCAGAAAACAGAACGATGCCACCGGATTTGGATCGTCGCCAACTCTCATCTGTGGTTACAGTAAAAGATGGCAATAGGATAATACTCGGTGGTCTAATAAATTCAAAAAACACGCAAAGTTCTAGCCAAGTGCCGCTGCTAGGAAGCATTCCTCTTCTTGGCTATCTATTCAAATATGACGAGAATTCTAAACAGACTC
>JAUSKV010000286.1 GCA_030646745.1 Sulfurimonas sp.
AAATGGTTCAGAGGAGATGGCAAAGATGTATATTCTGCCACTGTTTCCTACACAAAAATTGGCGAACCTCATAAAATTGTACATGAAAGTATGAGAGCTCTTCCATCTCTCATTAGCTCGGGAGCAGTAGGTAATACAGACAAAATTATCGAATTATTTCAGAATGCAGAGAAAAATTCTAAAGAGCTGTTCACTGCATTAGATGATATGATTAATGAGCACCATTAACTAAAAGCTTTATATAAGATATGTGAAAATAAGTGACTAGTTGTATATTTACATCTAGATAAATAAACTGAGTTACATTATTAAAAATCTTTTTGTTACAATGTAACTCATTTATATAGAAATAGGAGGAATTTATCATGACAAAAAAGGTATTAGTAGCATCGCTTTTTACAGCATCTCTGCTGTTAGTCGGTTGCGGGGATAGTGAAGGCGAGTCTCGATTAAGCGCTCAAGACATGTTGGATAATGGTAATTATGCTGGAGTAGTAGCTAAATTGGAAGGTAGAGCCGTTACAAATGCAGACCGATTATCACTGGCAGCTGCATACATGGGCAAAGCAGGACTCGGATTTGCTGATTTAACAACTGTGATTGCAAGCAGCAACGCTAATGGCGGTGACGGTTTTGCAAACTTTGTACAAAGCATAAAGACTCAAAGCAGTGATACCGCTCTTGCTGACCTTGGGAAAGCCGTAGATAACTATAAGCTAGTTGTGGATGGTGCCTGTTCTAATCCAAGCGCTATTACTGATTCACAAAAAGATATCTGTCTCTTTATTGGATTATCAAGCAGTATGAAAGCCGCAAAAACTTTAAGTTACCTTGGAGATGTTACAAATTTTGGAGCGAATGCGAATGACAATCAGCTTACAGCCTCCGCATGCGCTATGCAGTATGCGTATAACGGCGTACAATTGGCAGGATGTACAATTACTACAAGCAGTAATGTAACTTTTACCGATACAAATAGAACTTATACTCCTCTGCAAGCAATAGTAAACGCTCAAGAATTTGAGTATCTCATGACAGAGCCTCTTGCCGGAACAAGCGTTAGACAAACAGCTTTAACGGATGGCTATTGTAAATTAGATGCCATTAACACTGTGGACGCCAATAAAACAGTCGGCTCCTATGTTTGTCCTGTAAATAAAAGTGCAACAACGCAAGAGTTGACTGCGGCAAATGTTTTAGTAGATATTCTTAATGACGGTTTTGACTCTGTTATAGCGGCTGTTGGCGGTGCAGATAGTGATATAGCTCAAGATATAAAAGAGTATAGAACTGAGGTAACCGGCAGTGCAACCGGCACGATAACCGTTACAAATATAGTAAACTATATCAATAGCCAAAACTAATAGGGGATGAGAGAATGAAAAAAGTAATATCATTAGCACTTTTAGGTGCAACAACTTCGTTAATGGCGATGTATGCCGAGCATGCTTACCTTTATAAAGATCCTCGTATTATGGGCATGGGTGGAGCGAATGTTGCAGTCGGCTCCTACTCAACTTCTATTTTTTCAAATCCTGCAGGACTCGCGACTATCAGCAAAGAGAATGGTTTTGTTGTGGATCTGCTTGGTTTGGGCATGTCGGCGAGTTCTGAATTTTCAAATCTTGTAAGCGATATTAATGATGCATCTGACAGCGGAAAAGATGAAGATATGGTAAAAGTTTTACAAAAATATTCGGGTGAGAACTTTCATATGGGTGTGGATAATTACAGCTCTGTATCTAAAAACTCTGACGATTTTGCATGGAGTATCGGTTTACTAGCAGCAGCAGATATTAATTTGATGGCACATGGAAACGGCAGTGACAGCGGCGGATTACTCCAGACAACCTCAAGAGGTTATGGCGGATTGGTTCTTGGTGCAGCAGTGCCGTATGATACAGAGATTGGTCGCGTGGATGTCGGCGTTGGATTAAAGTACATTTCGCAAAAATCTTATGAAGGTGCTTTGACTATATCTGAATTGATTGATGATTCTATTGACATGCAAAAACAGTTTCAAGATAAATATGAAACTACCTCTTCAGGATTTGGAGTGGATTTGGGTGTTACTTACCATCCATTTGCAGACAGCCTGTGGCATCCGGCAGTTGGTTTAAGTATTTTAAATATAGGTTCAATGGGAATGTCTAGCAGTTATGGAGGACAACCGCTCACTGTAAATATCGGTGCGTCAGCTTCTCCCGAGGTTCCACTTTTAGAGAAACTCGTATTGGCCGTAGATTATGTTGACATGTTTAATGCCAATAAGGTGCGTCTCTTTAACTACAACGGCATTGATAACAGCGTACTCTATAGTGATTATGCAGAGTCAGACTTTATGAAAAGAGTTCGTCTAGGTGCAGGGCTTGGTTTATTTGACTCAACATTCTTTTCGACCACACTCAATCTCGGTATATACCAAAGTGCTTATACAGCAGGTCTTAACTTAGAATTATCACTTCTAAAATTAAACTTTGCAACCTACCAAGAGCAGATTGGAACAGGCAGTGTTAATATACCGGATAGAAGATACATAGTACAGATGGGAATCGGCTGGTAAACTTCTCTTTTATTTCATTCTATTTCTACATGCTATGCATGTAGAAATTTCTTTTTTTAGAACCGATGGATTACCTTCGGAAAATTTTGCACCCATTATTTTCTTCTCCCGCATCATAAGAAAAGCATAAAAGATACATTGAGAATGAAAGATAGATTTAAATATTCAATATTTTGTGTTAAGATTAACATACTAAAGAGAGGAGTAGAAGATGCAAACGCTAAATCTTAGGGTAGATGAAAATTTTTTCCCACATTTTAAAGTTATGCTTGATAGTTTTGTTAAAGATAAAAAAGTTGAAATTATTGAAGATACATTTCCAAAACATCTCATTGCAAGTAGTGTCGAGGATGTGAGAAAAAGAGTCTATGAGGCAGAACAAGAACAAAGCGTATCTCAAGAAGAGTATGATAAATTGATGAATGCATTTTTC
>JAUSKV010000298.1 GCA_030646745.1 Sulfurimonas sp.
GAGCCCGAATTTTAATTTTTTCAGTCGCTCTTTTTCTGCTATTAACTCTTTCTCAAAAGATGATGACATTCCAGACCTTTTAGTTTACAATATTTTACAAGCTCTCTTTAGTTGTGAATATTATCTTACTATCAGTTAAAATCACTTTTAATTTTTGATATAATCACACTACTTATTTTTTAGGATACTTATGATTGATTTAAAACTACTGCAAAAAGATTTTGATGCTATGAGTGCGAAACTCTCTCGCAAAAAAGTTGACACCTCTTTAATCGCCGATTTGAAACAGAAAAACGAAGAACTTAAAAAAGCAAAAACTGAGTTTGAAACACTCCAAGCTATGCAAAACAGCATGAGCAGGGAGTTTGGTATTTATAAAAAAGAGGGCAAAGATGTTAGCGAGCTCAAAGCGAAAGTAGATGCAAATAAAATAAATATTGCCACAGCACTTGAGACACAAAGAGAAAGACAAGAGGAGTTAGAAACTCTTGCCATGTCTATACCTAATATGCCAGATGAAAATGTTCCCGATGGTGCAGATGAAAACGACAATATCGAGATTAAAAAAGTTTTAACGCCTTGTAAGTTTACTTTTACTCCCAAAGAGCATTGGGAGCTGGCAGAACAAAACGGCTGGATAGACTTTGAGAGAGGTGTAAAACTGGCAACAAGCCGCTTCAGTGTCTCTTTTGGAATGGGTGCAAAACTTGAACGAGCACTAATAAACTTTATGCTGAACTTCAACTCTAAAAGAGGATTTGAAGAGGTGAGTGTTCCTGTTATCGTAAACAGAAATGCCCTCAAAGGCACGGGACAGCTTCCAAAATTTGAGGATGATTTGTACAAAATAGATTCTCAGGAGCTCTTTTTAATCCCAACCGCAGAGGTTCCGGTTACAAACCTCTTTGCCGATGAGATTTTAGAGGAGTCGCAGCTCCCTATAAAAATGACAGCTTATACTCCATGTTTTAGAAAAGAGGCAGGTGCAGCGGGGCGAGACACAAGAGGCATGATACGACAGCACCAATTTCACAAAGTTGAACTTGTTGCCATCACAACGCCGCAAAATAGCGATGAAGTTTTTGATGAGATGCTCGCATGTGCTTCAGATATCTTAACTGCACTCGAACTCCCTCACCGTCTTGTTACCCTCTGCACGGGAGACTTAGGTTTCAGTGCTGCAAGAACTGTGGACATAGAAGTTTGGTTACCGGGGCAAAACACATATAGAGAGATTAGTTCTGTTTCAAACACAAGAGATTTTCAGGCAAGACGCGCAAAAATAAGATACAGAAACGGTAATAAAAACTCAATGGTACACACGCTAAACGGCTCTTCTTTAGCTGTCGGCAGAACTTTAGTAGCTATTATGGAAAACTTTCAAAATGAAGACGGAAGTATTAATATTCCGAAAGTTTTAGAGCCTTATTTAAACTAATTTTTTTTCTTTTATGAGTAAATAGGTAGATAGAACTGCCTATTGGCTACTCTATTTTAGTGAGTCTTTAATGGTGTTTTTTGAAAAAAACTCATACAACATCAATACAAGTGCTAAATATCTCTTTACTAACTTTCACATATGATAACTTGATAGCTTCATTATCAAATGTTTGTATTTGCAATTCTATTCCATCTTCATTTATATATTCCAAATAATTAATAAAAATATTTTTCCATGATAATTGAAAATTACTATTATTAATACCTAATTCCAAATCAAGTAAAATATCTATACTTTTTAAAATAAAATCTGGATGCTTGATTAAACTTCCCTTAAAAATATGCTCAATAAGCATTAACTCATCCATAATTTTTGTAAGAATAATATTATCCCTTCGTTTTGATATTCCAATTAACTATGCTTAGTCTTTTAAACGCTTAAGTATTTCAGCTACTGCTTTAACTCCACCTAACTTTACACCACTTGGCAGTATTTTAGTTTCTAGAATATTAGCTATGCTTTTTACTGCTACTTCAGGAAGGTCGTCTATATGAGCCATTTTAATAGCTATTTGGGCTTTCATATCATCAGGAAACATATTGAGTGTATTTGCAGCTAAGTCTCTGTCTATATATACTAAAACAATTGCAATAGTTTGCAATTGCTCAGTTTGTAAAGCTTCAAATAAATTTTTAGGTGCAACATCTTCTAAATAGCTAAAATAATTCATATCATTTACCTTATATCTTTTTAATACGCTTGTTATATTCTATCTTCCAATGTCAATGGCGGAGTTAAATAAGACAATTATATGGAGAAATTCCTGATTTAAAGTCATCCGTACTAGAATTCTCGCTTATTTTAGCTCCGTCGTTGACACATGTAGCATCTGCTGTTCATGCAACAGACAAACTAGTGGCACTTTTCTTGCTTACATTACTACTAATAACGAAATACACTAAGGTACATAATGGCTGATGCTAATGAAGAGATAATCATAATTGAGGAGAGTGAAGTAACTGATTTTCAGAGCGCTCCCAAAGATGAAGAGAAAGCAACTAAAGAATCTCCCCTAAAAAATAAAAAACTCCTCATTTTTGGCGGTGCCGGGGCTCTTCTTCTCCTTATTATCATCATTGCACTCATACTGATTTTCAAATCATCCAAAGAAGAAAAAGCTCCTCCACCCACAACTACAACAGAAAAAAAAGAAGTAAAAAAAGTACAAGAGCCTATTGAAGCAAGCAAGCTTGAGAACATGATTGCTAAAGCCAACTATCTCTATTCCAACGGAAACAAAGAGGAGGCTCTCTCTTTGTATGAAAGAATTGCTCTCTTTAGTGAAGCTATTTCTCAATACAATCTTGGTGTGGCACAGCTCATAAATAAACAGTATGACATGGCTCTTAAAACTTTCCAAAAAGCCATACAAAATGAT
>JAUSKV010000302.1 GCA_030646745.1 Sulfurimonas sp.
CATATTTGCATATTCACCGATAAAGAAAAGTCCCCATCGCATGCCGGAGTACTCAGTGCCAAAACCATCAATAATTTCATGGTCATTCGCAATTAAGTGAAAAGGTGTTCGCCCGGTTTCAGCAAAAGCGGCTATCCAAAAAAGTACAAATGCAACAGGCTGAGACCATACCAACCAATGCGTAACGCCACCCGATTGATAGGTGTTAAAATCAATAAGAGAGAGTGAACCTACCATTATAATCGGAGCAAGAATCGATAGACCCGTTACAACCTCATACGAGATAAACACCGCAGCACCCCTTGCAGCCGAGAGCAAAGAGAATTTATTAGCCGATGCCATACCGCCAAGTAAAGGACCATATAATCCAACACCCATCATACCCAGAACATATAAAATACCTATGTTAATATCAGCAACTATCGGATGAACCGTGTAGCCAAAGAGTGTAAACTGTGGTAAAAAAGGTATCGCAGCAGCAGCCATAAATGCAGTAGCCGCTGTGATTACCGGTGCGATTTTAAAGATATTAGGCACAACATTACTCGGGATAATATCCTCTTTTGTAAAAAGTTTTACACCGTCTGCCGCAACTTGCAGTAAGCCATAAGGTCCAACATTCATGGGTCCTAGACGACGCTGCATAAAAGCAAGAACTTTTCTTTCAAAATAGGTTCCAATTCCCGCCAAAGCAGAAAATATAAGTAAAACAACAACGACCTTAATAACCGTTTCTATTAAATACGCTACATCCATATTACACCCTTTCTATCGAAGCTGAATTAAAACGGTAACCGCTAAAGAGAGCCTCTGAATTTAATTTACTATCAAAATTCGGCAGACATATTATGCTGCCGCTTATTTTGTTGTCACTCACGATTTTAGCAACTATTTCGCCTCTGTCATTCTTGATACGCACACTTTCACCCTCATTGAATTCAGAATTTTTAAGAAACTCTTCACTCATATAAACACCGCTTTCCTCATCAAGATTCGCTGATTTATAAGTAAATTCACTAAATTGTCTTACAGGATTTACAAGATAAATCAAACTCTCTCCAAGAGATAAGGAAGTGTCTATTTTTTCTACACTTGCATCCTTGTTTTGTGAAACTGCACAATTATCTAGCTCATATCCACGAACTTCCTCTCCTGCATTTGTATAATGATTTGGAAGCGTGTCAAATTTTTCAGCCTTAAAGCCTTTTGTTACCGGAAGCTCAAAAGTATAGTCAATCGCATTTTCTGCAACAATTCCTAAGGCGCATGCAATGTCATTTAACTCATAACCGCCGTAAGAAAGAGCGGCATTTGTAGGGTTGACCCTTTTGTTAATCGAAGTAAGCGTTCCCTCTTGCTGATTTATAGCCGGCATATGGAAATCTCCATTGCCCAAAGCTGAGAGTGTGAAATCGCCTTTTGTATTGTAGCCTATGGAAAATTTGCCCGCATCACTCGACAACTCATTGATAAGTGCAACACCCAGCGTATTTGTAAGTGTTGGAATCATTACAAGTTTAAAGGCACTATATTTCTCAAGCAATGCAACTAAGCGTGCTAAATTTTTTGCATGCGGATGTGAATATAAATCAGCTCCGACAACCAAAGAGAATGACTCTTTTTTCGCAAGCAGTTTCTCTAAAGTATCACTGAAATTTTTAGGTGCTCCAACAAGCTCAAAGAGTTTATTGTCATCTACTTCAATTTCTTTAGAGATTTTTTTAGGAACAACTTTAGAAACTTCCTCTTCTATCTCTTCTTCCAATCCTGTCTCTTCATTCAGCTTCATACTCTTTACAATTTCAACAATTGTCTCTTTTATAGTCTCTTCAACGGTTACAATTTTAGTAGAGTGAAACGATGCTAAATAGTTCGTAATCTCTGCCGGCAACTTCTCTTTGTCTGCAAACAAATCAAGAAGAAGGTATAAAACACTCTCTTCTTGAAGAGGCTTGTGTTTAATGCTTACGATACTCTTGCCTAATCCATCTATAATAGGGTCGCTAAGAGGATGAAAATAAAGAGCTGCACCTTTATTTACTGTTAAAGAGTTATTGAGTGCATATCTTGCATTTGGATTGTCGCTTTTCATCGCTGTTCCGAGTGAAACTATAAAATTACTCTCGGCAACCTCTTTAAGAGTCCCGCTGTAAAGAGTTGTAGCGCTTATTTCTGAGTAGTTATTCAAAAATGTTTGAAACGCTAAAGCTTCATTGTTTACAAGTTTATAACCAAATTTCTCTTTGAGTTTTTCTAAAATCAGTGCTTCTTCATTTGTAATTGTTGAAGTAAATTTGATGGTATCCGCTTTTTTAAATGCTTCAACTGCTCTGTTGAATGCAGCTTCATCTTTTGTTACATTAGCATTTTGGTAGTCAAACCCATATCTGCCGGCTCCACAAAGTGAAACATAGTTCCACTCATTCATAACACGATAAATTTTATCTTCCGGATTTGCAATGCTCTCATGTTTTACATCGTAAGAGATTTGGCATCCTGCACTACAATGTCCGCATGTCGCAGGAATTTGCTTGAGTTCCCATGCGTTTGATTTATAAATAAACTGGGTGTCCGTAAGTGCTCCGACAGGACAAACAGCTGCGCACTCTCCACAAGAGGTACAATCAAGCACATCTGTACCGTTTGTAAGACCGATAATGGATTTGTTGAGTTTATTCCACATGCTGTAGGCATCTTTTGGCATATTCTCTTTATACTCTGCAGCAAGTGCATCACCGCCCCTTGCAACTGTTTTGAGAGAGTTATCGCCAATCATATCTTTGCAAACAGTGACACATCTCTCACAAACAATACACAAGCCGGCATCATAGTGAATATGACCCCAATCATGCGAAGGTCTTGCAACATCTTTTATGGAGTAGCTTTGCGCATCCACGCCCATCTCTAAAGTGTAGTTTTGCAGTTCACACTCGCCTGACTGGTCGCAAACACCGCACTGAAGAGGGTGATTTACATCATAAACTTCCATAATTGCACGACGCTCTTGCTTGATTGCATCCGTAGTTGTCGTGATATTCATTCCATCTTTAGCTTTTGCATTACAAGCATAGACTTGTTTTCCATCCGCTTCGACAAGACATATACGACAAGCTAATGTTGGGCTACATCTTGTTAAATAACATATTGCAGGAATAAAAACACCATTTGCACGAGCAGCATTTAAAATATACTCGCCTTCTTGCGTCTGAATCGCTTTTCCGTCAATATTTATAGTAATTTCACTCATGTGATACTCTCATTATTTTGGATTTTTCAAACTTATATCTGCTTGCATCTGCGACATTATCAAACATAGGATTGAGCGCTATCGTTCCCTTGAGGGCATTGTCAAGCTTAAACTCTCTAAGAATTATTTGAGTGCCAAATCGTATCTCAATCCTATCTCCGTCCGAAATTTTGGCTGCCGTTGCAAATTGAGCCGAACCTCGTAGAGTGTTGTCTTTTTCAAGCTGTTTTGTTATATTTGTATAAGCGTTAAACTGTAAAACAGGGTTAGAATTATAGATGACTGTTCCGTTAAACTCCGGTAAATCACTTACATCTTCAAGTTTACCGTTCATCTCACATGCTACTTCATCAAGCAGATAGCCTCGAATATCTTCACCTAATGGAGATAAAAAGTTTGACAAAGAATCAAAATTGATATTTTTAAATCCTGATTTAGGATTTAATTTCGCTGTGTAATCTACTGTATTTTCGCTTTTTACTCCGCATGCAGCTGCTATGTCACTCAGGGTATAGCCGTCAAATTTTACTGCAACGTTTGTAGGAAGAACTCTGTTGTCGATGTTTACAAAAGTTCCCTCCTGCTGATTGAGTGCACCAACTGATAAATTTGCAAATTTGAGGGATGAGATTAGGAAGTTGCCTTTGGCATTGTATCCGACTACATCAATGCTATCTT
>JAUSKV010000308.1 GCA_030646745.1 Sulfurimonas sp.
TTCATTGTTCTTTTCAACTTTTATATTGTGGATGCCGGAGCCAAAAACATAGTCATGTTTTTCTATCTCCTCGCTCAAAATATCGAGTTTTACAATATTGAGATTAGGATTTCTTTTCTTTGCCTGTGCAACGATTTTGGATGAGATGTCAACACCTGTGTATCTGACATTCAACCCGAGGTTGATATTTAAAAAATCAAAAAAATCTCCAAATCCGCAACCGACATCGAGTACGGATTTGTTCTCCAGCGAAGCAATCTCGCTAAAGATATGAAACCGAATCTGCTGTGTTCTTTTGCTCCCCCAATCAAGTGACTTGATGCTGTATCCGTTCAGCTGGGTTTTTTCGTTAAAAAAGTTTTCAATTCTCTGTAAATCATCCATGTTTTGCACCTATATATAGTTATGAGCCGAATTTCTGCCGACATTAAAAAGCAAATCCAAAGAGGATAAACCCTCCGAAAATGCGCTATTTTTATGCTGTTCATACGGAATCTGTTTAAACTCTTGATAGAAAAGCTTGATGCTGCGCTGTTCAAACTCTTCCTCTGTTTGATAACTTTTTGCTCCGGTTCCTGAGAGATAATTTTTTGAATCACTGCATTTGAGCAGTTCAAAAATCAAATCACTCTTTTTGCTCTCTTTGTTATATTCTAAATCGGATTGTAAAACTATTGTACTTTTTATATCAAAGAGTTTAAATAAAACTATCATTGAGTCTATTAAAATATCCGCTATAAAAGTGTACTCTTTTGTGTAAATTGGCTCAATCTCCTCTAAAATTTCTCCAAAATAGGGGTGTCTGTTGTAGTTTTGCATTAAAAATCTGAGATGTTTTTTTTGCCATCTTTTGTCTGCGATACGCATCTCTTTTATGGTTTTGTCAAAGTAATTTTTTTTCTCAATCGGAATTGTGAGCATGTGAACACTGAAATTTTTATCCAAAAAGATATTTCTGTTTTGATACCCGCCATCCAAAAATTGCACTCCGTCCATGACTATAAATTTTTCACTCTTCTGTATCTTGTTTAATAACCCCTGCCATGGAAGGTAAGATGGCTGATGGATGGAGGTTAAGTTCATTTGTGAGCACTTTTATTACTATTTGTAAAGTCTATATACTCTTGGAGTCTATTTTTGTAATGTGTGATAATTTTTGTTAGTTGCCCAGTAAAGAGTTTATTCAAATCTTTCATCAATTTTTTTGGATTTTTTATCTCTTTTGTGTTGATAATATCAAAAATATACCCTGAAGTAAACTGAAAATAAAGCGTTAAGATGTGCGATAAATCTTGATTTTGCACACCTTTTTGAGAGGTGAAACATGCTCGGAACATTCTTAAAACATTACCATGATAGGAGTTCAAATCTTGATGATTTTTCTTTTTAAACTCATTTAAAATATCAATTTTCATATCACACTCTTGTATATCTATCTTAATTCTATGAAGTTCATGTTCAGTCAAAAAATCCTCTGAATTTTCACGAAGAAGAGATTTAAGTGCATCATAAAACATATCTTTATCGATAACTTCAAATTTAGAACACTCTATATCCTCCACTCTTAAAGGGAGTGCATTTTCTATAGAGGCACCATTGCTCAAATTGTAGATTTTTTTGGTATGCATAGTTGCAAAGGAGTGATAAATTTTGGTAAGTTCGAAGGTCTGATTTCTGTAAAGAATTGTCGAATAGACTTTATCCAAAAAATTACCAGGCACTTTTACAACCGCCATCTCATAATCTAAAGCTCCTCCAAGGTCTTCATCTTCTTCAAGTTTTGCTGTTTTGAGATGTGCATGCGATTCTATATGCGTTGCACCTGTCTCTTGATCAAGAGCAAAGTCAATGCCGAGCATGTAAAACTCTTCAACTTGGAGTTGCAATAGTAATTTATAGGAGGAAGAACCAACATTCTCGGTGACTAAATTTCCAAAATTATCTTTGTAGCTGCTGTTGTTTTCATAGATAAAAACATTCTCTTTTTTGAAATATTCTGTAAACTTCATAAAAGCCATGCTTGCAAAAATAGCAACAGATTTATCAAAAAAGGAGACATCTTTTACCTTTTGTATGTGTGGCAATGCTTGATAATCACCATGTATATGCGTTATGATGTCCGGTTTTATGTTGTGCTTTTCTAATTCGTAGAGTATTGTACTGATAGATACAATTATGAATTTATCCTGATTTTTTTTGACCCAATCTATGTTTCTGCCTAAAGATGGACCGGCACCCAGCAGTAAAATAGGCTTGTTTTTGATAAGTTGCTTGTTGGATAAATTATTTAAGTTCAAAATCGGATAGCCGCATTTGAGGTAATCCAAGGGTCGTAAAAAGCTTTTGGTCATGGCAGCAAAATTAAATGCAAGATAGCCCTGTGAGACAATAATCTCTTGAATTGCTTTTAATTTCTTTTCGTCATTCAGAGATAAATTGATAAATTTTATATAGTGATTGTAAATAAAGAGTGTTTCTAAAAATTTTTGTGAATTCTGTTGAAACTCATTTGCATCATCAAATATTGAAAAAATAATTTCTGAACCGTCGGCATGAATTTTGCTATAGTTTGTAACAAAAAGCGAGAGTTTGAATAACTCTAAATCATCTTCTACAATAAAGTATGCGCTTGATTGAACTCTTTGGTGAATCGCTTGAATGTGCAAACCAAGTCCTGTTCCAATAAAAATAAATTTATATATTTGCTTCATCGATGTGTTATTATGATTTGCATATTTATTTGAATAATGTAACAGATGCGCAGAAGCGGAGAGGGCGCTCTCTTCTGTACTTGTTCCTTCATGCATAGCAACATTTTCGTCGTCAATATCAAAATGCAGGTACGTCTCATAGACATTATCTTTTTTATTATAGTTGATTGATTTAGCAATCTCTTTGGCATGTGCAGTGCTGTTTGTATCGTAAAACCACTTTTTGGACTCTATATCCATAACATCAAAATATCCATCTTTGTATTCTAGGGAATATCTCTCTTGATGGTATCCGTTGCTTATAGCATTCTCAAGAGCTGTTAATTTATGAAACAGACTCGGATGATTTATCTGTAAAAACAGTATATTCTCGTTATAAGTTTGGAGCGCCTGTTCTTCGATATCTTGCATAATTATCCTTTGCTGATCTCTTTTAAGAGCATGAAACTCTCCGCATGTTTGCAACCTGAAGAAGCGCCTCTAAAAGTTGCTAAGGCTCTTATATTTGTTGTGCTTCTTGGAAACGGCGGCTCTTGTATCTCACTCTTATATATTTTCATTATATCAATTTTTGCATCGATATATCGGTCTATATTTACAAACATGTTAGGTATGAAAATATCATCTTTAAAGACCGGAGCAAACTCCGTTTCGCTGAGAGTCTCCATCATGTAGAGCTTTTCTATGAACGGGTATCTGAAAGATTTTGTACAGCTGTATGTGGCATCAAAGATTACTCTATGGTCGCTATGCACATCGCCTCTGAATGGGAGGTAGATTATATTTGGTTCTACATCTTTGATAACCCGTGAAATTTTTTGCACCAGTTCACTCATACTATACTCATCCACCCGCATAGTATCGAGCATTAAATTTGTAGTTGAATCAAATTGATAACTCTTTGAAACCTCTTTTATCTCTTCGTCACGAATAGCCGAGAACTCTCTGTTGTTGTTGACATGTGTGCAGATAAGCCAGTGCGTTTCATCTCCTGCATCTTTATGTTTGAGGAGCGTACCGCCGCATCCCAGCGTTTCATCGTCGGGATGTACCGATACCACCAAAACTCTGTTTATTTTTGGTGCAAGATTGTAAAATGATTTTTTGAGCAGGTTTGTAAGCTCCGTTGATTTTAGAAGCTCTTTTATTTTATAACTTGTATCTTTGCCTTGATAGGGATTGCTGTTTTCTTTTAGAATATTTTGAAATTCAGTCGTGTAGAGAGAGTGGATTGCATGGAGTATCTCCTTTTTTGAAGCACTTACATCCATTATGCTTTTTGCCCTCTCCCGCCCCTTTTGTCTATCTCCTATATTGATTGTCGCAATATTGAAACTTGGTGCTTCTATGATTCCGCTTGAACTGTTTCCGACAACGGCGTCCACAAATTGCAGGGCGCTTAAATATCTGAGTTGCCCCAAAGAGGTGTGGCATGTAGCGCGAGAAGGGTGTTTTAAAACATAAGCGTCAATCATACTGTTTATAGTTTTTCCGTTTGTATCTGCATTTGCTTTTGTAAAAATAAGGGTTGTATCTTCGAGCAAATCAAGCGCATCCAATATCTCTTGAAACTGTTCTGCGGAGTTTTGAGACTCGAGCGTAGTCGGATGAAAAGTTATTAGCAGGTTCTTTTTGCCCAACTTAAAACCGATAGATTTCTCAAACGCCTCATAGGACAACAGCTCTGTATTTTTGATATTTTCTACACCAAGCGAACCGACATTATGGACGGTATGCGGATTCTCTCCAAGTTGAATGATTCTGTCTCTATAAATTTTGGTTGCACAAAAGTGCATGTGGGACATCTTGGTTATAGAGTGCCTAATCGCTTCATCCTGCGCACCCTCCGTACTTTCTCCGCCATGGATATGCGCTATGGGAATGTTTAATAGCATCGCAGATATAGCAACCGAGAGCATCTCATATCTGTCGCCGAGAAGTACGACTACATCAGGTTGAAGTGCTGTAAATGCCTCACTCACATCCGCCTGCAATTTTGCCATGGATTGAGAGATGACGATAGGTGTGTCTTTTGACAAATCCATAACAATTTTTTTATCAATTTTAAATTTTTTTTCTATCTCTTCATAGGTGTTTCCAAATTCATGCGAGAGGTGCGTTCCGGTCACAATAAGCTGAAGTGTCAACCCTTTATCGCTCTCTATCTGCCCTATCAAAGGTTCTAACAGACCATAATCCGCTCTTGTTGAGGTTACTACGCATATTTTTCGTTTACTCATCTTAATTTTCCTATAATCTCAAAAGATTTCATATCCATCTTTGAAAAAGCAAACCACTTTTTGCCTAAATCTTTGAGAGATGCTCCTATGTGAAAAACTTCATTATTGGCAATTAAAAATCTGTCGTGCGATAAATCAAACTTTTTGATTTCTATTTTTGGATACTGAGAATTATATTTTTTTAAATCTAATTCTAGTTGCTTTGAGATTGTTTTTGTGTAGATTGTGGCTTCACAATTAACATCTCTTTTTGAAAACAGTATCAGCACACTCTCATCTATATAGTTGTCAATTAACACTATGGATTTTTTAGCACTTTTAATAATATCACTCACAAAAAGATATGCGTCAAAGATTTGACCATCATAAAATATGCCTTGTTTTGGCTTGATTTCTTTGCTTTCTATGGCTTCAAAGATTTTATTGAATTTTTCATCTGTTTCTATTTTGTAATGAAGTTGAGTTGCTTCTAGTTTATTTAATCTTTGGAATAGCGAAGCATTTTGCGAGATGAATCTTCTCATATTTACAAAACTATCCATTATTTTTATGCTTACTTCAATGGCAGCATTGCTTTTTAAAACTGCACTCAGCATAGATACACCTTGTTCTGTGAAGGCATAAGGTAAATATTTTTTATGTTTTCCTCGTCCATCTTCTAAGGTCGCAATTTGCGACCTTAAGTTTTCATATTCCTCTTGTGTCAATTGAAATCTAAACTTCAGGGGAAATCTCTCTATATTTCTTTTAACTTGCTCATTTAATCTTTTCGCCTCTACTTGATATAAGAGTGCCAAGTCTTCATCAATCATCACTTGTAAACCACGAATAGTATAGATTTTATTTTGAATATTTTGCTCATCCATGATACTTATTTCATTCATATCAGTTCATCTTCTTTGTAATCTTTTGAAGCAAAAGTTCCAATTACTTCATCCCATCTCATCGGACTCATCCCCGTTCCGGGTCTTTTTACCGTTATATTCTCTTCGCTGAAAATCTCGCCTTTTTTTATCTCTGTTTTTGCAACAATCGATTTTCTGGAGATATTTATATTTTTGCTCTCACTTTTGCTTGGAGTTTTTATGCCGTTGCCCATCGCTTTTTCTATGTTGCGTATCGCTTTTACCATGGACATGAGTTCATGGGGTTCGAGAGAGGCTTTATGGTCGGGACCTTTCATTGTGTTATCGAGGGTAAAATGTTTTTCAATGCACTCGGCACCCAGAGCGACTGCGGCGATATCCACCTCAATTCCAAGAGTATGGTCGCTGTATCCGCATGCCACATTCAGGGTGTCTCTTATGGTTAGCATCGCATTTAGGTTTACATCCTCCATCGGAGTTGGGTATTCTGTGTTTGCATGAAGTACGGTAATGTTCTCTTTTTTTGTGCCCGAAGCAGTTAAAATCGCCACGGCATCTGCAATTTCATCCATGTTTGCCATGCCCGTAGATAAAATCACTTTTTTATTCAAAGCCCCGATTTTTCGCAAATAGGGCAGATTTGTTATCTCACCGCTTGGGATTTTAAATATTTCAAGACCCAGAGTATGGAGTAAATCCACACTATCCAAATCAAAGGGAGTGGAGAGAAACATGATGTTTTTTTCTTTGCAGTAGGCTATGAGTTCATGGTGCGTATCCACATCAAGTTCAAGCTTTTTTATCATGTCAAACTGGCTTTCATCCGCATCCGTTGAGCTCTTTTGGTACTCTGCTTTTTGCGCTGTTTTACTTACAAGATTTTCTGTTTTAAAGGTTTGGAATTTTACGGCATCCGCACCGGCAAGAGTTGCTACATCGATAAGTTTTTTAGCAAGTTCTGTGTTGCCGTTATGGTTCACTCCTGCTTCTGCAATGATAAACACTCTCTTCATCTTACAACACTTCCCGCTTTTATAAATCCACTTGCCGTACTATACTCTCGCATCACCGCACCGCTTCCAAAAAATGTGTTTTCTTTTACAGTCGCTCCGCCGTTGATAATTGCACCCGTTGCAATGTGAACAAAATCTTCAATAACCGCGTCATGTTCAATCAGAGCTTTGGAATTTATGATGCAGTTTTTGCCAATCTTTGCATGCGGATTCACAAGAGCATGGTGCATAATCAGACTTCCCTCATCCACAAATGCATGTTTTGAGACATAGGCATGCGGAGAGATTATGGTTGGCATGTGAAAATCCAACTCTTTTAAAAGTTTAAAAAGTTTTACCCTTATTTCATTGGATTTTATATGCCCGACCGTGACGATTGCATGTGAGTATTTTTGTCGTAAATCTTTCAAATTTTCGTCGCAACCGATGATTTTATAACCCAAAACTTCGTTTCCGATAAGCTCTTTTTTGTCGATTATTCCGGCAATTTTGTATCTCTTCTCTTGCTCAATCACATCTATTACGGATTTACAATGACCGCCGCCGCCGATTAATAAAATCTCTTCCATTACATTCTCACTGAACTGGGGATATTGACAACTCTCTCTTCTAAATATTTTGCATTTTTTAAACTACTTGTTTGACATGATACAAACATCTCAAGTTCATTCATAAGCCGCCATATAGGGCGTGACATAACACCATTTTTGTTTGTAAACTCTAAAAACGCATCTCTTTGCTGTTTATTTTCTAATAGAACTGCTTGAAGCCAGTAGTTTGAGAAAGCATCTTCCGGCTCTTT
>JAUSKV010000309.1 GCA_030646745.1 Sulfurimonas sp.
AAATGGCATTAATGCGGTTTGTCCTGTCGGAACAACGGGTGAGAGTGCAACTCTGACTTATGATGAAGATAGAAGATGCATGGAGATAGCTGTTGAAGTGTGCCGTGGAACGAATACCAAAGTTCTGGCAGGTGCAGGAAGCAACTCAACCGCAGAAGCAATAGAAGCTGCAAAAACTGCTCAAAAGTGCGGAGTGGATGCGATATTTTCAGTCGCACCCTACTACAATAAACCTTCCCAAGAGGGACTTTACCAACACTACAAAGCAATTGCCTCATCAGTGCCTGAAGTTCCATTTATGCTCTATAATGTTCCGGGTAGAACAGTTGTTGACATAAGCGCAGATACGGTAATAAGACTCTTTGATGATGTTAAAAATATCTACGGCATCAAAGAGGCAACGGGAAGTCTGGAGAGAACCATCGAGCTCCTCTCACGCAGACCTGAGCTAAAAGTTTTTTCGGGTGATGATGCGATTGACTACCCTATTTTAGCCAATGGCGGTGCCGGGATAACTTCCGTTACTTCTAACTTACTCCCTGATTTAAAAAGCCAATTAGTAAGAGAAGCCTTATGTGGCAATTTTGCAGGTGCGAAAGCCCTAAACAACATGCTATTTCCTATCAATAAAGTTCTCTTTTTAGAATCCAACCCGGTGATGATAAAAGCTGCTATGTACATCGCAGGGCTTATTGATTCTCTAGAATACAGACTTCCACTCGTGCATCCAAGCGTTGAAAATATGAAAAAGCTAGAACTAATTATGAAAAATTATGAAATCAAAGGACTATAACATGCAAGGAAAAACTCTATTTGTAAGTGGCGGAACTCGAGGAATCGGTAAGGCTATCGTTTACGCTTTTGCACAAAAAGGTTGTAGCGTAGCGTTTACTTACGCTTCAAACGCTGATACTGCAAATGAAATTATTGCGGATGTTGAAGCTCAATATGGCGTGAAGTGTAGAGCATATAAACTAGATATTTTAGAACCGTTAACCTATCAAGATGTCTATAAACTTTTTGATGAAGATTTTGATAGATTAGACTTTTTTATCTCAAATGCAATTATTTCCGGTCGTGCTGTTGTTGGTGGATTTGGTCCATTTATGAGACTCAAACCAAAAGGTCTGAACAATATCTACACTGCAACCGTGGATGCTTTTGTTGTAGGCGCACAAGAAGCTGCAAAAAGAATGGAAAAAGTGGGTGGCGGAAGTATCATAAGCATGAGTTCAACCGGAAACTTAGTTTACACTCCAAATTATGCAGGACATGGAACAAACAAAGCAGCCGTTGAAGCGATGGTTCGCTACGCTGCAGCGGAACTCGGTGAGAAAAATATCCGCGTAAATGCAGTAAGCGGCGGCCCAATCGATACAGACGCACTCAAAGCATTTCCAAACTATGAAGAGGTAAAAAGCGAAGTTGTAAGACGCTCTCCACTCTCTCGTATGGGTGAAACTACGGACTTAACAGGTGCATGTCTTTTCCTATGTGGACATGAATCTTCATGGCTCACCGGTCAAACAATTGTTATTGATGGCGGAACTACTTTTCAATAAATAATAATTTTCACATGCTATATTTTTTTGGTATCCTCTTGGAATTGATGGCAAACAATCGATTCCATTTTGTCATGCTATATTGAAATTTAAACACTAAAGGTAATTAATCTATTCTCTACAGATACTTCCAAAAAATTAAACTCTTCTCTAATCCAATCAAATGTTTTTTTATGATAAAAAAAGACGTGGGTTGCATCATTTTTATAGTACCATGATGCAAAATCTCTGTTTTCATCATATATATCTGTCATGCAGTAGAGTTTTGAATTTGGATTTAACAGCTTTTTAAGCAGTAAAAACTCTTTGTATGGATTATAGAAATGCTCTATCACTTCACAACAGGCAATATAATCATACTTCACTTGCAATAACTTCTCATCATTATAAAAATAGGGGTCATATTGAAAAACCTTAAAACCGCTGTCTTGGAGTACTTTAGAGATTATTGGTTCTTTGCCGGCACCAAAATCAAGTCCCTTTGACTCTTTTGTAAATTCTGTTAAAATGGATGAAGTGATTGGTGAGACAAATTTTTGGTAATTTTTATCTTCGACATCATTCTGGTGAAGTTCATATCGTGATTTTTCTGCCTTATTACCCAGTCTATCCTTCTCGTCCATAAAAACAGCATAACAATTTGGACAGTGAAGATAATGAGTAGCTTTATATTGAGCGTAACTATTTCCGAGACTACTGCAAAGTGGACAGAGCTGTATCATTGTTGATTCTTTTTATAATTGAAGTATTTAAAGATTGAGGTTTTCCCAAAGAAAAACTTTGGGAAAAGGAAGAGGGACTATTTACCGATTTTAGCAGTTATTTCAGCTATGTCAGCATCTGTTAAATCTTTAACTTGGGCAACCATTAAACCTTTCATAGGTCCGCCGTAGCTTCCATCTTTGTAGCCTTTGATTGCAGCGGCAACATCTGCCTTGCTCATTTCACTAATTACTTTACTTTTTCCAAGTGCCACTTTTTCGCCGGCAGCACCATGACAACCAGCACACTTTGTGAATGCATCAGCCATAGCCAATGTACTTAAACCTAAAACTGCAACTAAAGTAACGATTTTTTTCATATTATATCTCCAAATTTTGATTGCTAATTGTATATTGTCAATCTGAAATTTAACTTGATATTAGTCAATTAATGCAAAAAATAAACTATAAAGAGTAAATAAGTAATAAGAGGCTAAAATCACGGCAATTCAACAACAAGGATACATTTGTTAAATCTTCCAAATGCCTTAGCATCGCTTCGCATACTTTTAGCACCGATTATGTTTTGGATAATCCTCAACCCTCGGCTTTTTACAGATAATGGCTACCATATAAGTTGGAACTACTATTTTGCATCTTTACTTTTTGTTCTCGCCTCCGCAACTGATTTTTTTGACGGTTATATCGCTAGAGAGTGGAACCAATCCACACTGCTTGGAGCTATTTTAGACCCTCTTGCCGACAAAATGCTCACGCTTGCCGCATTTTTAGGACTGATGATGATTGGAGAAGCTTCTGCATGGGCTATTTATATCATCATTGTTCGTGAGCTTTTTATAACTGGAATACGCACTGTTGCAGTCACGGAGGGCATCAGTGTAAAGGCTTCATGGGCAGGAAAAATAAAAACAGTTGCACAGATGATAGCCATCGGCTTTTTACTTATGCATTGGCCATTTGCAAGTGAGCTTCTTTGGTTAGCAGTTGCGTTAACGGTCTATTCAGGGCTAGAGTATCTCTACGGCTTCAGAGCCGCACTTTTAAAAGGTAAAAATTAATGAGTTGGTTAGTCTCACTTTTAGTTCTCTCGGCACTCATCTTTTTTCATGAGTTAGGTCACTATTTTGCGGCAAGATTTGTGGGTGTTTTTGTAGAAGTTTTTAGCATAGGTTTTGGAAAAAAACTCTTCTCGTTTCACAAGTGGGGAACCCAGTGGAGCATCTCAGCAATTCCTCTTGGCGGTTATGTAAAAATGAAAGGTCAGGATGATAGCGACCCGACAAAAATAAGCTTAGACGCCGATAGCTACAATGTCAAAACGCCTTTGCAAAAGATATTTATTCTCCTAGCCGGTCCTCTTGCAAACTTTGTCTTAGCTTTTGTTTTGTACTTTATAATTGCGCTTGGAGGCCCGAGTGTACTCTCTCCCGTCATTGGCAAAGTTGTTGATGGTTCACCGGCACAAGTCGCCGGACTTCAAACAAATGACACTGTCAAATCTATCAACAACATAGAGATTTCAACATGGAAAGAGATGGCGGATATTATAGAAAAATCTGACGATTCTTTAAATATTCAGATAGTCAGAGAGGGTTACATACAGTTTTTAACTCTCACTCCAAAATTGAGCGAAGCCACAAACCTTTACAATGAAGTGGTTCAAAAGAAAATGATTGGCATAGGAAGTGCCGGAGTTTCTCATAAGCTAGAGCTAGGTTTTGGCGAAACATTTGCGTATGCAACCGAGCAAACTATTTTTGCTTCAACGCTTATCTTCACAGGTGTTGGGAAGCTGATCACAGGCGATGTTCCTGCCAATGAGCTAGGAGGTGTTATAAGTATAGTAAAACTCACTTCGGATGCAACAGATGCCGGTTGGATGAGTGTTCTCTTTTTTGCGGCCCTCATCTCTGTAAATTTAGGCGTTTTAAATCTGCTTCCTATTCCCGCTCTTGATGGCGGACACATAATGTTCAATCTTTATGAGTTCATAACAAGACGCACTCCGAGTGAGGCAGTTATAGTTAAACTGACAATTGCTGGATGGGTTCTTCTTTTTTCACTGATGGGACTTGGTCTTTATAACGATATTAATAGATTAATAGGATAGACATGAATACGACGGAATATAAAATATATATAGACGATGTAATAAGACGCGTCGAAAGTGCAAGATTAAAAGTGAGTCCACATCACATCGTTAAAGTCGTGGCAGTTAGCAAATATTCCAACTCTGATGAGATAAAAAAGCTCTACGAAATCGGTCAGAGAGCCTTTGGGGAAAACAAGGTTCAAGATTTAAAAGAAAAAGCTAAAGAGCTTGAAAAATTGCCACTTGAGTGGCACTTTATAGGCAACTTGCAAAAGAACAAAATTAATAATCTTCTCGATATTCATCCTTCTCTATTTCATGCACTTGATTCTTTAGAGTTAGCCTATGAATTACAAAAAAAGCTAGAAGACAGAGATATGACTCTTAATGCCCTGCTTCAAATCAACTCTGCAAAAGAGGAGAGCAAACATGGAGTTATGCCGGAGTTAGCATGTGAAGTTTATGCGCAGATCAAAAAAGAGTGTCCAAATATAAACCTCAAAGGCGTTATGAGCATCGGTGCACACACTGAAAATAAAGAGATAATCAAAAAAAGTTTTGATACAAGCTATGAAATTTTTAAACAGTGCGAAGGTGCAACAATCTGTTCCATGGGAATGAGCGGAGATTTTGAACTGGCTATTGAGTGTGGCTCCAACATGGTAAGACTCGGTTCCATTATGTTCAACAAATAATCAAGTTAAGGAATAAGATGACAAAAACAGTTCTTATGGATAGATATCCGGTATTTACCTTAGTGTTAAATAAAAATGAAATAAAGCAAAAAACTACTTCAGAGATAATTCAATATTTTAAAAATAGAGTTGATGAACATCCTGTGGCAGAATTTATCGCTATTTTCAACCACTACGAACACACAAAAAATTTAAACGGCGAAATTAATGATGAAATTTTAGATGCTCAAAATATCATCTTCTGCTTTGGTGCGGCAATTCCAAATACAAAAATTTTGGCCGTAAGACCTAG
>JAUSKV010000315.1 GCA_030646745.1 Sulfurimonas sp.
AGGGCTAGATGGCAGTTGGCTTGATGTGAATGAGTATCTCTGTAATTTGGTTGGATACACTAAAGAGGAGCTGTTAAAACTTACATTTAAAGATATTTCACATACGGATGATTTAGATTCGGATATGGAATATATTCATAAGCTTTTAGAAAATAAACTCAATACATACCATATGGAAAAAAGATATATACATAAAAATGGGAGTATTATCTGGATTCATTTATCTGTAATTTTGCTGCGAGATGCTTTTGGCAAGCCACTCTACTTTATCTCAACTATTCAAGATATTTCTCAAGTAAAGATGCTCATTTTAGAACTTGAATCGAAAAAAAATGAGTTTGAAAATATTATCCGTTTTGCACCTAATCCGATTATGCTTTATGATGAGGATGGAAAAATATTGATGGTAAACGAAGTATTCGAGGAGATGACAGGATATAAAATAAAAGAGATACCGACAGTTGCAGAGTGGAGTGAAAAAGCTTTCGGTATGCAAGAAAATATTGATATTTTAGATGTAGATAAGCTTTTTAAAGAGAATATTCGCAAAGATGGCGGCGTATTTACTGTTACTACAAAAGATGGCAAACAGCTGGTTTGGGTATTTTCTTTGTCTCCTTTGAGCGGCGTTTCAAGCAGAAAAAGGGTAATAATTTCTTCTTCTATGGATATTACTGAGATTCAGAGAAAAGAGGAAATGATGCTTGCTCAGTCCCGCCAAGCCGCCATGGGAGATATGATTGGAATGATAGCACATCAGTGGCGTCAACCTCTGAGTGTAATTTCTATGGTCGGAAATAATGTAAAAGTAAGTTTGGATCTTAATGGGGAAGTTTCACAATCGGAACTTTATAACTTAGCAGATGTTTTAAATGAACAGACGCAGTATTTGAGTCATACTATTGATGATTTCAGATCATTTTTTAAGCCTGAAAAATCAAAAGAAAAAGTTATTTTATGTAGAGTTTATGAGAAACTAGAGAGCATGACTCGTAAGTTGCTAGAGAACAATCAAATTACTCTAAACTTTATAGATGATTGCAATGTTGCTTTTTACGCTTATCAAAATGAGCTTATTCAAGTTCTCCTTAATCTGATTAATAACGCTAAAGATGCTATAAAAGAGCGAAATATTAAAGATGGAAAAATTGAAATACATACCTCTTTTACGGACGATTTACTTACGATTAATATAAGCGATAATGCCGGAGGAATCGATAAATCTGTTATAGGCAGATTGGGTGAGCCTTATGTTACAACAAAAAGTGAGAATGGTACAGGTTTGGGAATTTGCATATCTCTCACGATTGTGAAAAAGCATTTTAATGGTAAGCTTCGATGGAAAAATATTGATGGCGGAAGCTGCTTTACAATTACGCTGCCACTTAAAGAGGGCGAGGAAATAGCGATATGAGGAGAGGATTACCATGTCAGGTATAACGGCGGAAGAGTTAAATCTTTTAATTGAGCAGACTTATAAAGTAGAAAAAGAGTTTACTGATTTAAAAGAGTCTTATGCACATCTGCAAAATACGATTGAGCAGGTTGTAGAATTTTTGCCAAATGCCGTATGGATTTTAAATGAAGACGGGAGTGTCTTTTTGCAAAATTCACAGGCTAACTCGCTCTGGGAACTTTTAGAGCTGCTCAAATCTAAAAATGATGATTATGAGGTGAACTTCAATAAGCGTTCCTTCCTTATCAAAAGTTCAAGCTATCAAGATAAATATATGATAAGCGCAACAGATATAACGGAACAAAAAAGAAAAGAGAACCTTGCAACCATGGGACAGATGGCGGCGCATCTCTCGCATGAGATACGAAACCCGATTGGCTCTATTTCGCTGCTGAGCTCTACTCTGATGAAGAGGGTAATTCCGGAAAATATCCCCATCGTTGAAGAGATACAAAAATCGGTTTTTCGCATAGATAGAATCATAAAAGCTTCGCTGATGTTTGCTAAGGGCATTGAAGCAAATATCGCCCCCTTCATGTGGAGTGATTTAAAAGAGTCTATAAATACGGCTATTGAGTATTACGCCCACTCTAAAGATATCTCCTTTATATTTCCAGAGCAAAAGTTTATACTCAATGCCGACAGAGACCTGCTGGAGATGCTTTTTTCTAACTTTATAATCAATGCGATTGATGCCATAGAACTTGATGAGAATGAAGATGGAGTCGTTGAGGTAGTCCATAAATCGGATGAGAAACATCATTGGTTTTACATTTATGACAGTGGCGTTGCCATTGAGGATAAAAAAGAGTTGTTTGAAGCCTTTAAAAGTACAAAAGTAAAAGGAAACGGGCTAGGGCTTGTTCTCTCCCGCCAGATTGCTGAGGCACATGGCGGTTCTGTACGATTGATAGATGGAGATAAAAAAGGTTTTGAGATAAAAATAGCTCTCTGAAAGAGCGAATGGTATATTAATTGCTATTTCGTTTGAATAAATTTGGAGTTGCACATGCATGAAACGCAAAAAAATATCAAAAAACTTATAGAGAGTATAAAAGTAGATAAATTCCATGTAAGTTGCTATTTTAAGTGCAGTGTCACAAATAGAACCGTAGTCTCAACCGTTCCTTTTGAGCCATATAGCGGTAAAATAGAGTTTACATGGCAGGAAATACTGCTCCATCCAATCAACTCATATAACAGATATTATCACACTCCCATAACAATCTATGGCGATGGCTGTGATGAAACAATAATATTAAAAGCATTTGAAAAAGTCAAAAACCACTTTGTATGGAACAATGATTTGAATTGCTATGTATATAAATAGAGGATAAGTGAAAGTGGAAAAAGAGTTAGTAGAAGTCCCAAGAACAACACTGAAATTTTATAAATATGAGGCGGACGGGCTTACTTATTATGAGTTTGATGCAACAGAGTGTAGTCCGCCGGAGCCGATGGTAAACGCAATCAACGGGCTGAGAATGTTAAAAAATGAGAATGAGAGGTTGGCGGTTACTTTTTTTCATGAACCGACACCGCTCTTTGAAAAAACGACTAAACATTTTATACATGAAATAGAAGAGTTAGAGAGCGGGGATGTGCGGGTGGTTTTTAGAAAAAAAGAGTAAACCTTTAAACAATTTTTGGTTAAACTCGTTGCTCTCAATTCCACAAAGGAAAATAAGTGGCACTATTTCAAAAATCAGTTTTAATTTCTTTCAAACAAGATGAAAGTCTCATCGCCCAAAGATGGGCAAAATACCAAAACTACTTAACAAAAGTCGAAGCCATAGATGAACAAATCCCATTCATTGAAAAAGCAGACAAAATACTCTCCCTCAACAAAAGCATTCAAGAGACAAAACAAAATTTCATAAACGAGTT
Source organism: Sulfurimonas sp. (assembly GCA_030646745.1). Classification (GTDB taxonomy): domain Bacteria; phylum Campylobacterota; class Campylobacteria; order Campylobacterales; family Sulfurimonadaceae; genus Sulfurimonas. Next base: position 3,344 of record JAUSKV010000315.1, read on the forward strand.
GAAACTTGAAAAACTCACAAAAAAACTACAAAACTTTGAAGAACTCGATTTTGATGAATTTGTAACACAATACTCAAAAGCCAAAAAACTAAAATTTGCCGACAAACTAGAAGAACGCAACTTCAAAAACGAATGGAAAGCCATTTTTGAAAATGATACAACCTTGACATGTGGATTTAAAATAGAGATAGTAAAAACTGATAAAGAGATAGATAAAATGGTGTATAAACTCTACGGGCTTAGTGATGATGAGATTGGGGTTGTGGAAACAATATGAGTAATTATCAATTCAGACATTTATAAGTTTGGAGCTAAATCTTCAAATCAAACAGTAGAAAAACAAGAGGTGGTTTAAGTTTCAGAATGTAACTTTTTTTAAATTTAACTGCCCAATTTTAGAGTTCGTTTGACACATTAAGACATACTGCTAAATCGGTAATTGATTAATTGTAAAAGTTTAGGGTAGTTATCTCAATTTTTTGAGATGGCAGATAATGAGATTAAAATTGTAAAGGGTATTATATGAAAAATATTACAACAAAATTTCTTATGGAAGAAAGTAAAAAATGAAAAAAAACATAGTTTATTTTTTTGGTAAATAAAAAACAAACTTTATGAAAAACAGAAAATAAAAAGCTAAAAAATCCCTTATTCTAGGTGTTTACTTTTATTTATAGAAAAATAAATTTAGATAAAAATAAA
>JAUSKV010000248.1 GCA_030646745.1 Sulfurimonas sp.
ATTATTAAAAATATTTTATTCATAAATATCCTGTGTAAAAAAAATAATGGTATTAAAAAAACGAGAGAGGGTTAAATAATAGGAGGTCTAAATAAATCCTGAGTAATATCGTTTTGAATAAATAAAGTAATATTTGAAATACTATCGTTTTCTAAAGTAGCAATAAAAATTTCATCTTGCAACAAAAAAAGAAGTGAATCCACTAAAATATTAGATGTTTTTATAAAATGCATATGGCTATGCACATGTGAAGATGTATCGTTTTCATGGTCATGATGATGGGTATGATGATATGTTTGCACATACTCTTGTGAGCTATTATTCTTATTCTCTACAGAGTAAAATTTCCCAAATAAGAGGCTAGGAATAATGAAAATTAAAAGTAACCATTTAAGCATAAAAAATTATATCTAAACTTCCTTAACAGACATTATTAATAAATATTGCATAAAAAAACTTATAATTTTTAGTTAAAATATCATCAATGAATTACTATACTTTAGAATACCCTTTTTTACTACTATTTCTCATTCCTCTCATCGTTTGCCTTTATAAATGCAAAGAGTTTATGAAGCCAATTTATTTTGTGCATCTGCATTTTTTGCGTGCTAAAAAGAGTTTTTTGAAGTTAGATTGGATTGTTAAAATTATTATATTTACACTCCTTGCTATTGCCCTCGCTTCGCCTGTTGTGATTGATAAACTCAGTCCGAATGATAGACATGGCAAAGATATTGTTTTGGCAATTGATGCGAGTGGTTCTATGAACTCATCAGGGTTTGATTTTGAACATGAGATGAGCAAAGAGCAGAGATTGTCCCGTTTTGAAATCACAAAAATCATCGCCTCAGAGTTTATACAAAACCGTGTAAGCGACAATCTAGGCGTCGTTTTGTATGGAGATTTTGCCTTTATCGCTTCGCCTATCACGTATGAAAAAGAGATTGTAAACGAGATGCTCGATTATCTCACGCAAGGTATGGCAGGGCAAAACACCGCCATCGGCGAGGCAATTGCTATGAGTGTGCGCGCCTTTAAATTCTCAAAGGCAAAAACAAAAATCGTTATACTTTTGACCGACGGTGAGCATAACAGCGGGGTTATCTCTCCGAGAGATGCAACGATTTTGGCAAAAAATGAGAGTATAAAAATCTACACCATCGCTATGGGAAATAAAGGTGAAGCGGATGAAGCACTCCTTCAAACCATTGCAAGTGAGAGCGGCGGTGAGTTTTTTAGTGCAACAAACGCAAAAGAGCTGCAAGAGGTCTATAACAAAATCGACGCGTTGGAATCTTCAAATATCAAAAGCAAAGAGTTTATACAACAAAAATTTTATTATCAGGCAGTTTTACTCCTCGCATGTGGATTTCTGCTCTTTTTACTTTTGAGAGAGGCGAAAAGATGAATCTTTTAAATCCTGAATATTTTTGGCTTTTGCTCCTTCTCGCACCCCTTTTTATCAAAAAAAATTTCAGGGAGATGCGTTTTATCTCTTATGGATACATTATTACCTTTTTATTTATCATTTTGGCACTCACTCGCCCCGTTATAGAGCAAGAGCCAATCAAGAGTGAACAGGTGCTGAGTGATGTAATTATTGCCGTGGATTTGTCCTATTCTATGCATGCAACAGATATTTTACCTTCGCGGCTAGAAAAAGCTAAAGAGATAGTGCAAGCTTTAGTGAAAATCCAAAAAGATAGTAGGTTTGGAGTTGTCGGATTTACAACAAATGCGATAGTTTTATCGCCTCTCACCGAAGATAGTGAGCTTTTACTCCATCTTTTTAACTCACTCGAGCAAAAACTGGTCATCACAAAAGGAAGCAGCGTTTTACCCGCCATAGAACTGGCTCGAAAAATGTCAAAATCAAAACATCCGAGTGTGGTTATTTTGAGTGACGGAGCGGATGAGCCGAGTTATGAAAAAGAGGCAAGGCTCGCAAAAGAGAGCGGTTTAATTGTAAATGTTTTTATGATTGCCACGGACATGGGTGGAACGTTGACGCTTGAAAATGGGGAGTTGCTCAAAGATGAAAAAGGAAATATCGTAGTCTCAAGGGCAAACAGTGCTCTTTCTCTCGTGGCAACGACAAGCGGCGGTGTCTTTACCGAGAGTTTGGATACGCTCTTGGATGCACTGGAAGAACAAAAAAACAGAGATTTTAAAACGCAGACTTCCATTATGAAAAACCTAGAACTCTTTTATTACTTCGTGGCTTTGGCAATTCTTACATTTTTGGTAACAACCACCACGCTCAAACGCTTTGTTATCGCTTTTTTACTCCTTTTTGGAGTGCATTTAAGTGCTTCGCCTTATGAGCAGATACATGAAAATATCGCAAAAAGCGCCTATGAAAAAGGGGAGTATAAAAAAGCTATAGAACACTACCAAAAGATAAACAAAAGCAGAGCCTATTTTAATCTGGCATGTGCACAGTATAAGGAGGGTGAATTTGAAAAAGCATTGACAAATTTTGCAAGGGTGAAATCGAGCGATGCGAAGTTTAAGTCGGAGCTTTTTTATAACATGGCAAATACGCTAGTACGGCTCAAAGAGTTCAAAAAAGCGAGAGAGGTTTATTTGAAATCGCTCACACTTTTTTACACGAAAGAGGCAGATGAGAATTTACAATATATTAGAGATGTTACAGAAGAAAAAACAATGAGTACGGGGCAACAAAAAACAAAAAACAATTCTGAGATTGCAAAGCAGGAGGAGTCCTCACAAAAGAAAAAAGAGGGTGGCGGCTCTAACATGGAAGTGAGTGCAAATGCAAGCAGCGGGGCAAGTGATGCAGAAAAAAAAGCAAAAAACGAGGGCATGCTCAACCTCAATACGGGCAAAGCAAAACTAAGCTCAAAACAGTATGAGTTAATAAACAAAAGAGGGACAAATGAACAAAAACCTTGGTAGATTTTTTTTACTATTTTTAGCATTCTGGCATGTGGAGATTTTTGCCTCGACTTATGTTTGGCATGCAGAGGCAGATAAAAAAACAGCTTTTGTGAACGAGGCGATACATCTCAAATACAGTTGTGAATTTAGTGACAGAGCGGAGCTTTACTCCATAGATTTTAATCCTGTGGGAGAGAATGAGAAATATAGTCTGAAACATTTAACTCAAAGTACGAGAGTCGAGGATGGTAAAAAAATAGCGCAATATGAGTTTGTAGCTTTTGCAAAAAGTGCCGGTGAAGTAAAGTTTGCGTTTGAAATGATTATGAAAGACAGCAATAAAGATTCTATTGAAAATAGGATAATCGGCAGAGATAATATGCAAAAAGTGGAGTTTACTGCAACAGTAGTCGCGCAAGAGCCGATAGTTGTTGCAGTAAAAGAGACACAGAACGCTATATTTGGCTCATTTGATGTGCAGATAAAAAGAGATGCGCCAAAAGTAAAAGCGTATGAGCCTCTTCACATGGAGATAACTCTTGAGGGTGTGGGAAATTTTGATGCGCTTCAACCCTACGAATTTAAAATAGAGGGAGTGAAAATTTTTTCAGAAAAACCGACAGAAAATGTAACGCTTACCAAAGAGGGCTTGCGTGGAACATGGAGCCAAAAGTTTGCATTTGTAGGGGGTAAAAATTTTGAAATACCCCCTTTTTCATTTCAATATTTTGATGCAAATACGCAAAAAATAAAAGAGCTGCATTTTGAAGCAACAAGCGTAGAAGTGAGCAAAGGATTTAACAAAGAGGAGCTGCTTGAAGTGGATGAAGAGGAAGAGAGCTTTTTTAAAATAGAGTATCTCTACTACTTTTTAACCTTTATAGCGGGCTTTTTAGCTTCTAAAATCAAAATAAAAAAATCAAAGCCACATGTTAAAGG
>JAUSKV010000249.1 GCA_030646745.1 Sulfurimonas sp.
CAAACAAAATCTTTTATGTTTTGTTTTAGCTGTTCACCTACGACAGATGAAGTTTCATCTATTCTTTGCTGTATCTCTTCTTTACTAAATTGATAAATCGGGTCAATTGAAGTAACATCTGCTTTTAGTTGTGTAGCCTCAAAATTAAAGCTCGAAGGACCATCGCCACAGCCTAATATTTTGCTTTGTAAATCTTTATCTGACAGTAAGAACATATTTCTGTACTCTTCTAAATTTCTGCCCCATGGCACTACATTTTCTAATTTCAATTGCTTTTCTCCTTTTTGCACTCTTCGAATTTATATTTTAAAACTCTTATTTTTTCTTCTAGCTCTTTATTCGATTGACTGTTTAAAGGGTATCTGCCAAACTTTCATTGAACTTTATCCTTAAAATAATTTAATCATAGATTTTATACTTTTTAAAAATATTGAGTCCTTCTTGCATTCTTGGCATGTAATCGTCATGAATCAACTTTTTATATCCGGCATTGTTGCCTATATCTTGGTAACTAGGGTCTAGTTGAGTGTATGCCTCTTTTATAAGTTCTTCATTATGTAACATAAAGTTGTATTGCTCTATCTTCATTTCCACCTCTGCTATCATCTTTTTTTGATTTTCAACTATGTTATAAGACTCCCAATTTCCCTCAATGCCATACTTTTTTAAATCCATAACAGAATTATTCGGAGCATTAAAGTCTATTTTTTGTGTCTGTTTATCTTTGTTGTTTTGCTCATCATAAAACCACTCAAGTGCATGTGAATCAGCGCGTCCGGCTTTGATTAATGTTGTTAAAAAATTGACAACTGTGTAGCTTGTGTCCATAAAAGAAGAGCTTAAATTAGCTGCGTAGATTTTTGCTTCTTCTACAGTTTTGCCCTGCTCCAGACCTTCGTATATAGCTGCATTTTGAAATCGTGCTATTTCAGTTGCATTATGAACCCCATCTTTTGCCAGAGAGTTATAGGGATATTTTGCTTGAATCTCTTGTACGCCTTTCATCATTAACATGTACTCTTCTTCACCCCCAAATAAGTCATAAGCTTTTTGAAAAGCTATTTCTTGTTTATCTATTTGATCTTGAGTTATTGTCTGACCTAACTCCATTTTTTTTCCACCTAACTCATCATAATAACTATTTACTATTTTTAAGAAATCACGAAAATCAATATAATCAGGATAAGCCTCATAAATTTTGCGTGTTTGAAGCTCTTCATCGGACGCGGAATATGTCTCAGGTGTCGGCGTATAAACATCTTTGTACTTCTCTTGCATCTGAGCCATTCTTCCTGTCGCTTCTGTTTTAGTGACATTATCTGTCGCAGATGTTGCACTTGTCGCTGTTACGCTATCTGTTGCCGCCACATCTTTAGTAGCCAAAAGTTTTTCCAAAGAGCTTGCTTCTTTAGTGTTTTCATCTAGCAATACTTTGATTATTGCTTGTTGTTCTAAGGATAAATCCCCATTTTTTGCATCTTCCAAACTCTTTTTATAATCGTTCAGCAGCTCTTTTTTGTAATCATTTACCATTTTTGAAATTTCAAGTTTTAATTCTGGAGTATCCGCTTGGTTTTTTGTGAGTGTTTGGGCATACTCATTTACTCTGTTTTGAATATTTTCTTTTGTAATGGCAGATGCCGAGGTTATGGAACTTTTTGAATAAACTTCTTTCAAAAATTTATCTACTACAGAATCCTCTTGATTTTTTATATCTTTTGTGGAATCACTATTCGTATAAATATCTAAAAACTTAAGTACAACATCAGCTATACCTAAGGGGTCGACTCCTTGACCACCTTTGCGATAATCGTCCATAAACTTTTCAAATCTTGAGATATTCGCACTTGTACTTGTATCAACAGAATCGAACTTTTGTCTATCTAAGCCGCCTTGAGCATTGGATTTTACACTTGTCATAAACACTAATTCTAGCATACCTTTTATACTGAATTTTTCAGCATCTGTTTTTCCTTCTAAGGCTTTATCGAGTGCGGCGTTTCCAGCTTCATCAAGATATTTCACAGGTCTCATAGCACTATAATATGAGAGCTCTCTGCGTTCAACCTCAGACATATTGTCATAATTTTTGCTAAGCAGTATTTCATATCTGGTCTGTTGATTATTTTTAGGTGTTTCTTGTACATTTGAGGATGTAGATTGTGTTTGAGAGGTGTATTGTGTTTGGATTGACGATGAAACAGTCATGTGAAATCCTTCACTTTAATTATAGAAGTAAAGCAACTAATGTTCCTAGGAATATTAATCGGTTAGTTTTTGTTGACATCTAAGAAGGCTATTTTAATATATTTTTGTCACAGCTAGCGTCACTAAATTTGTAAGTTTTTGCATCTTGTAAGCTGTTGGAAATAAAATATTTTTAGTTGCTCAAGTAGTATAGATTTTGATTTTAATTTTATTTGGCGCAAAAGCAGTTCTCACTAAAATATAAAATTAATTTTTTCATAATGCTATAATGCCGTCATAATTTATTTTAGGACACAAACAACTATGGAATTCACCCTCGAAGCCACTTCAAAAAACGCCCGTGCATGTACAATCAAAACAGCCCACTCCACCATCAAAACACCTGTCTTTATGCCGGTCGGAACGCTTGGAAGCGTGAAATCACTCGACATGGAGGATGTGCTGAACCTGCTCGGTGCCGAGATAATTTTGGCAAACACTTACCACATGTACCTTCGCCCCGGAGACAAAACCGTTGCCAAAATGGGCAAACTTCACGGTTTTACAACCTACCCTAAAAGTTTTTTAACAGATAGCGGCGGATTTCAGGCGTTTAGTTTAAGCGACATCTCTAAAGCTTCAGAAAAGGGGATAGAGTTTCGCTCTCATATTGACGGCTCAAAACACTTCTTTACACCCACAAAAGTGATAGACATTCAACATAATTTAGGCTCCGACATTATGATGATTTTGGACGATTTAGTGGCTCTTCCGGCGACGCAGGAGAGAATCGCTCTGAGCATCGAGAGAACAACGGCTTGGGCAAAAGAGTCTATTGAGTATTTTAGAGCAAAACAAAAAGAGGGTATTGGCGTAGAGCAAAACATCTTTGCCATTATTCAAGGCGGAACAGACAGAGCCTTTAGAACCAAAAGTGCGACGGAGCTCTGCGCACTTGACTATGACGGTTTTGCTATCGGCGGACTGTCGGTAGGCGAGCCCAAGGAGGACATGCGCCGTATTCTAGCCCACACCGCGCCGCAGCTTCCGGCGGACAAGGCGCGCTACCTGATGGGTGTAGGCACGCCGGAGGACCTGGTCGAGGCGGTCACCGCCGGCATCGACATGTTCGA
>JAUSKV010000346.1 GCA_030646745.1 Sulfurimonas sp.
GCGCATCTTCAAGCAAATCATCTTCAACCAATGAAGCTCCAACATTGTAGCCCATCTGTTTTAAAAATGTAAATGCCATACCACCGCCGATTAGGACTTTATCTACTTTTGGAAGCAGATTTATAAGGGCTTCGAGCTTGCCTGAAACTTTTGAACCGCCGACAATCGCAGCAAAAGGACGCACAGGATTTTGAATAAGTTTTCCAAAAAACTGAATCTCTTTTTGAAGTAAGAATCCGGCTGCCTTATGTTCATTATCAAAAAAGTGAGTAATTCCCTCAACAGAGGAGTGTGCTCTGTGACTTACACCAAAAGCATCGTTTATATAAAACTCAGCCATGCTAGCCAACTTGCGGGAGAGCTCTTCATCATTTTCTGTCTCACCGGCCTCATAACGAATATTTTCTAAAAGCAAAACCTCTCTCTCTTTAAGAGCCGCTACTTTTTCCATGGCATCTTTACCGACAACATCTCCTGCCAAAACAACATCCCTTTTTAGTAGCTGTTGCAATCTTCGTGCTACAGGTGCAAGTGAGTATTTCTCATTTACTTCGCCATCCGGACGACCCAAATGTGATGCTAGAATAACCGCACACTCCTGATCTAAACAATAATTGATTGTTGCAATTGCAGAACGAATACGACGGTCATCTGAGATATTTGCAAACTCATCCATCGGTACATTAAAGTCACATCTGATAAAAACTTTTTTGCCGGCCATTTTGAGGTTTTTTACATTTAGTAATTCCATATATTCTCCTATTTGTTAATATGTAACGCCATATCGACTAATCTTGAAGAGTAGCCCCACTCATTGTCATACCATGCCATGATTTTAACCATGTCTTCACCAATTACTTGCGTTAAATCTTCGGCAACGACAGCACTGTATGAGCAGCCTACAATATCTTGTGAGACTCTCATCTCTTTATCTATTAAAAGTATCCCTTTTAGTGTGCTGTTTGCCACCCTGTTTAAGACCTGCGTAACCTCTTCTAGTGTAGTTTTTTCTCTAACAATAACATTTAAATCAAGCATTGAGACATTAGGCGTAGGTACACGAACACTCTGCCCATGAAGTTTACCGACCAACTGAGGAAGAACCAAGCCAATTGCCTTCGCCGCCCCCGTGCTAGTCGGTATCATATTGATAGCACCCGCTCTTGCTCTTCTTTTATCACTCACATGTTTTACATCCAGAATATTTTGATCATTCGTGTAGGAGTGAATGGTTGTCATTAAACCCTTCTCGATTGTAAAAGCATCATCAAGAGTTTTTGCGATAGGAGCAAGGCAGTTTGTCGTGCATGAAGCATTTGAAACTATTTTTTGCCCATCATAAAGATGTTCATTGACTCCCATAACGAAGGTAGCCGTCTCATTATCTTTTGAAGGGGCAGAAAAAAGTACTTTTTCTATGCCGTTATTAATGTGAATTTTTCCAAACTCTTGCGTTAAAAATACGCCTGTGCATTCTAAGACTATATCTGCACCGCAATCGGCAAATTTTAGATTTTTTGGCTCTTGGTCTGAAAAAACGCGTACTTTTTTACCGGCAATAGCAATATAATTTTCATCAATCTGTTCAACACTGCCACTGAAAGTTCCATGTACAGAGTCATTTTTTAATAAATAAAGCATCATTTCTATACTTGCCAAATCATTTATAGCTACTAATTCGACATCGTCTCTCTGAGCTACTATACGAGTAACACAGCGACCAATTCTGCCAAATCCGTTAATCGCTATTTTAAGCGCCATTCCATTTCCTCTAACCTATAAAAATAAAGTCGATGATTTTACCCAAAGTTAGTTATAATTCGCTTTAAATATGGAAACTATTGCACTTTTTGGTGGCTCATTCGACCCTCCGCACATCGGTCATGTTGCTATCGTTAGAGCTTTGTTACATTTTAGGGATGTCAACAAAGTTGTTATTATGCCAACTTACATAAACCCTTTTAAACAGAAATCTTACGCTCCGGCAGTGTTAAGACTTGCATGGTTAAAAAAAATTTTCTCCTCTTATGAAAATGTAGAGATAGATGATTTTGAAGTAAGTCATGCTCAAAAAGTTTCAACTATTGTGAGCGTGAAACATCTTTTAAAAAAGTATAAAAAGGTATATCTCATTATCGGTGCCGACAATTTGTCATCGCTTCACATGTGGGATAGATATGAAGAACTTCATAAGTTAGTTACGATAGTTGTGGCGGGCAGGAGTAAAATAGATATACCAAAAAAATTTCTAACACTCAATATTGATGAGAATATCTCCTCATCCGAGCTTAGAGGACATGTGGATATATTGAAACTCCCAAAAGAGTGTGCGGTAGAAATAAGTGAATATTACAAGGAAAACAATGAAAAATAGAATAGAAAAGATAACACAGGTGCTTGATAAAAATAAAGCAGAAGGTATAGAAGTTTTTGATTTAAGAGAGAAAAACTACTTTGTGGATTATGCAATTATAGCTTCATCACTCGGAACGAAACATACTTCCGCACTCTTAGACCATCTTAAAAGAGATTTAAAGGGTGATGAAAAATTCAACCATGTGGATGAGAGCGGGGATTGGATAGTTGTTGATTTGGGCGATATTCTCATTCACATAATGACTCCTGAATATAGAGTGAAGTATGACATGGAGAGTTTTTTAACTGCGCTTGCAGATGGAAGAGAGGGCGACACTTCTATTTAATGTAATACGTTCAAACGAACGCGTCCGTTTGAGCGGCAGGGACACTTGTGTCCCTTGCAACCCCCTAAAGCTACAGCATAAATGCTGAGATTTGGATGGCACAGGGTAAAGTTATCAAAGATATGCTGAATGAAAGCTACAAGCATAAATACTGAGATTTAGAACATACTAATGCTATCAGTTGTTATCTAACTTTTCTTCTCATTC
>JAUSKV010000357.1 GCA_030646745.1 Sulfurimonas sp.
CTACTACGCAGTGAATTCTATTTGGCACCCTAGCCAGATAAGAAGCAATCATGCCTAGCAGTCCGGCTTTTGGCGTTAGTGTATATACAATGGATGGGCGTTTCTTTATAAAATAAAAGAACAATTGTAGTAACACTTTTAAATCTTTGAAAAAATTTATTTTCCTATTAAAATCAACTACTTGAATGGAGACATTTTCAAATTTTTCGATACTTTTTATATTCTTAGAATTGGATGTAATTATTTCTACTTCATAATAGTTGGATAAAAATTTCGCCTGTCCTTTGAGCCATGTCTCCAACACGACCGGAACGGTTACGACAATAACTAACTTATTCATGTATGCAATTCTTCTTTCAAAAATTGTTGCACTTCTTTAAATGTTTTTTTGCCTGTCAAATTTATCAATAACTGATTATCGGCTGTAGAAATTTTCAATTCATTTTTTGTTATGTTATCTACCGAAATATCAATCTTATTGTTTTTCAAATAATCAAGAATAGTTTTAATCGATATGCCGTTTCCTGTTCCTATGTTTAGAATAGGAGTATCTTTGCTATTCAAAAGTTTTGTATAAACCTCAACAACATCGTTTATATGTATAAAATCTCTTATAGCATTGCCGTTGTTTACAATAGTAAGTTTTTGATGGGTTTTATGTGATTTGATTATTTTACTGATAATTGAAAAATTGTCATGCCCGCCGTACATGTTAAAGATTCTGGCAATTGTATAGTCGATGTGATTGTCACTACAATATTTCTCTATAAGTTTTTCGTTTGCCACTTTGAGTGATGCATGCAGATTCATGGGTTTGAGTTCATCTTTTTCATTGCATAAAATATTGTTCCCGTAAACGGAGCTGCTGCTTGTGTAAATGATTTTATTTATTTGTGTATCTTTAAAATAATCTAATACTTTTGCAGTTATAAGAATGGCATTTGTTACATACTCATGCGCACTGTCAAGTTCATTTAATTGTGATGCAGGTTGAAAGTTATTGAAAATGATGTTTATTTTTTTCTCTTTAAACTCATTTAAAATATTGATATTATTTGAGATTTCTCTTGATGACAATAACATGCAATTATCTAATTTTTTTGATAAAGCATTTGAGAGATTGCTATTTTTTCCAATTATAATAGTTTTGTACACTCTACTTTTCCTTTTTCATATTCCAAAAAAAAATCCATAAAGTCATAGTTTTTTCATACATGTTGACTCCATATTAAATTTCTGTTGCAATATTTTGTAATACTGCACTATTTCTTCTAAATTTACTAAGTTTTCTTTTGTATAAATACCGAAATTATGAGGATGCCACCATAAATGATACTGCTCGCCTTTCTTAGCTGCAGTAAACATCTCATTTTTGATTCGTCTAATCATTAATTTATTTAAGATTATACAATTTTTGTAAGGTCTCAAGAATCTATTGCCTGTTGTTTCTATTAAACCACTAACAGCAATCGCACGGCTTGAATTATAGCCTGTGATATTGATAAAACTATCAATAAATCTTAAGACCCTGCCAAAGATATTTGTTTTTTGACCCTTTTTATAAATCCAATGTTTTGGATTACTTCTAAAATGTGTGAAGCCATATTCTCTAAGAATATTTAAATAATCTTCATTTATTTCATTTTTCGGAAATACAAAACTTTTCAAATCTAGAGCAAACTTTTCTTTTGCTACATTTACGGCAGATTTTATATCTGCTTCAAACTGCTTTGCGTTTTGCCCATCTTCTTTACAATAAAAGTGCGAATAGGAGTGACTTGCAATTTCTTGGTTCGGATAACTTAAAATTAATTTTATAATATCATGTGCATAGTGAAAATTATCATTTTGTTCATCCATCCCGATTTTGCAAGTATATGAATTTAATTTACTGTCATCATAGGTTGGCATAATGCTTGGTTTGTATTTTTCATAATCACTTTTATTTTCATTAAATAAAAAACCGACAACCGCCCAGCTTACATGCATGTCAAATTTTTTAAATAATTCCAACATCTCTTTTATGGCGTTTCTTGTGCCTTTTAAATTTTCGTCATAGCTGTCATTTAATGTATCAAAAACACCCCATTTTAATTCACAATCCAGGCTGATGATAAATTTAGCATTTTCCAAAAAAGTTCTCCTTGATTTTAAAAAGCATCTTCAACCGATCTCTAAAAAAATCATGAAATTGCAAATATATTTTAAATTTTAGTAAAAAATATTTTATGTAACTTTTAAATGTCCTACAATTAACCTTAAGATAAATAGGCTTTTTTTGCTTTGTCCATTCCATTTTATACTCTTGTTCACCATTCATAAAATCAAATATTACATATTTTTTAGATTCTATTAAATTTAATAATAATCTATAAAGTAAAAACTTTCCTAAACTGAATTTTTTATATTTATTTTCTGTTGTGGTTGTATATTGATAAAAATAAGCTGTTTGATCATTTGATAAACAATAAGCATAGGATAGCAGTTTTTTATTTTCATCATATAGGACTGCTAAAAAAGCATTATCGGATTTTGACAACTCTATCATGGCTTCTTTATATTTTTCAAAACCCTCTTTACACTTCCAAGATGTAGATAAATATTCATCTTTCCATCTTTGATTAAATAAATCAAAAACCTGATCTAAAAAAAAGTTTAAATCATTATTATCGGTCACTATTTCAAAAGATAATTTACCGAAAGTATCTTCATACATTCTTGCAGAGCGTTTTATGTTGTACCAAAATTTAGATTTATGTGCAGAATTAAACTCTTCAACCGTTTTGGGTAAAATCAAATAAGGTGCATAGATATATTTGACATACAGATTTTCATCCTCCATAGCATCTTCTGTAACCATAGTTGGATATTGATTGTATTTATTTTTTATATAATCAAACATCGGCAATTCTCTTCATTATTTTCAATACTTTTTTATCAATCGGCAATAACAGTATTCTATTCCACAATCTATCATTACTATTCATTTTGTGAAAAGTCGGCCATGTATATGCATCAATCGATTCTTCTTTTAATAGAGCCAATAAACTATCTCTTTGCTCTTTATTATCGCATTTAATCGGGTATGCCTGTAACACATTACTCTCGATTAATGTTTTAGAAAACAGAGATTTATAAACTCTATTTTCTAAAAAAATTTCATTATACTCTTTGGCTAACTTTTGTTTTTCAATAATGATTCTATCAAAATTGATATGCTTTAGTAAAAAATAATATATTCCGCACAAATTCATGCCATAGTTATAATTTATATACTGGTTATCTGTTATAACCATTTTCTCTATATCTTTGTTTATATACTTATTTTGACCCAACAATGACAAAATATTTTTAATCAACAGTACAAAAGTCCTTTTAACAAAAACACTGAAATTAATAAATCTGTTTTTTCTATCAAATTTTCCTATTGCTATTGAGCCAACTTGAAAAGGCAAATTTTTATATATGCTCGATATTAAATAATCATAGTTATATTCTTTTTTAAAATCATGATGTACCAAAGATAAAAAAGAGTGTGCGGCATCTTTTACAATGATAATATTTTTGTTTTTTAAGAATATTTCCAACTCTTTATCAACATGCGTTTCAATCCCGAAATAGTCCACAAAAAAGATTAATTTTGTTGTATCTGAAATGAGAGTTCTAATTTCTTTAGAGTCAAAATTCATATTTTCATCTATTGAATAAAACTTTATATTTTTTGTAAACGGCAAAATACTCTCTATAACCGTACTGCATAAATAATCAGGCAACAAAACTTCATCATCCGTAGATATATTATTTTGATTACATATCTCGAATATAGCTTCTCTTGAATATGTAAACATTTCAAAGTTTTTCTTTGCAATAATATTTTTACTTGTACTTAAATATGTTTTAAAAATGGAGCCGTCTCTTGAAATAAACATGTAAATTATTTTATACCCGTTTGAGTAATTGCAAAGTTTGAAATGCCATATTCATTGGCATAAAAGATATAAATCTCAATATAAGTCCCTTAAAATTAAAGAAAGAAATTTTATTTAATTTCTTTCTCACTTCAACACCGGACTTCTCAAACATATTTAAAGCATCTCTAAAAACCAATTCATTATATATATTTACTCTCATCTCTTTAGTAAAATCCTTTTTAAATCTTTTTTTAAATCTAAGATACATATATTTTAACTCTTTTGGGTAAGTTGAATGCAAAACTTTACTAAAATTATTACTATGAATTCTCCATTTACCTAGTATTTCATCTATATAATATACCTCTCCATAAAAACAGACCATGCTTAATAAATCTCGATCGCCAATCATATTAAAATCTTTACCAAAATATAATGCATTGTCAATCATAATGCTTCTTCTTACAATAACGGTTTCTAAAGAAAAATGATATTTACTTACTATTTCATTAAAAATATATCCGGAAGGTAAAATTTTTTTATTAGCAATTTTTTCTTGATTTGTGTCTGAATTAAAAAAGATTGTATTAGTGTGAACCAAAACTACTTGTTTATTATTTTCTAAAATATCAACTTGCTTTTCTAGTTTAGTAATCATCCATAAATCATCACAATCCAAGAAAGCCAAATATTCCCCTTGGCAATATTCTAACGCACAATTCCTGCCCTCGTATAGAGATGTGTGTCGCGGTGCATAAAAATACTTTATTCTTTCATCATCATACGATTTAACTATTTTTGCACTATCATCGGTTGATTGATTATCCCAAAAGATGATTTCAAAGTTTTGATATGTTTGATTTATCACACTATCAATAGCTTCTTTTAAATATTTATCACTGTTATAACAGTTCATTAAAATTGATACTTTTGCCATCAAATCTCACTTTTTAAATCTATTATATATTTTGCGAGAGACTCTTCCCAACTTCCCATGACATTTAAACCCAACATGTTCAACTTGTAATTAATTGCCGATTCATTATGTGATACAGGTGCAACTCTTGCAAACATTCCATCAGGTGCAATATTCACATTACATCTAACATCAAATAATTCAACAATTTTTTTAACATAATCATATCTTGATATATTAACAGCTCCATTTACACAATTAAAAATACCGTATTGATTTTTTTCAATTAAGATTTGTATCTGTTTAACAAAATCAACAACATATGTTGGATTCCCTATTTGAGTATTGTCAGAATAAAGAGCATCATTATTGCTTGCTTCTAAAAATCTTTTATAAACAAAATTCTTATTATGAGTTTTTTCTCCGCCATAAAGCCAACCGGTTCTGAGTATCAGATATTTACTCAAATGATTTTGAACTACAAGCTCGCCTTCATATTTCGATTTATGATGAATTGTTGAAGGATTGGCTTTATCGAACTCTGTATATGGTGTATTTTTGCCTCTGCCATAGATTCCCGTGCTAGAGATGTAGATAAATAGCACATCTTTACCGATGCAGTAATTAACCAAATTTTGTGTTCCGATAGTATTTATTTTATACGCCTTGTCTCTATTCACTTCACAAACTTCCACGTCTGTATAAGCAGCTGTGTGAATAATTATGTCTGGTTTGAAAATCTCTAGCTTTTTTGAAACCATATTTAAATCGGTAATATCAAATTCACTCCCAAAACCGATAGTGTCTTTATTGCCAAAATAATTCATTAGGGCAGAACCAAGCATTCCTCTTGCGCCTGTAACTAAAACTTTTTTACCATTCATACTTTATCTCATCTATTGCAATGCTTTTTGCTTCACTGGGGTCATGTTCCATTGATGCTAGATTCAGCAACATACTATTTTCTCCAATGCCCCTGAATGCCACCCACAAACCTTTTGCTACAGTTAATCTTTGATAATTATTTTGAGACAGTCTTACATTAAAGAACTGATTTATCACATCATCGTACACGACGAACTCTATTTCACCGATTGCTACGACTAAGTTTAAAGTCATCTTTGTATGTTTTTTCCAGCCCTTTATATCATCTTTATTTACGGTTGAGAAGTAAGCCTCTCCAAATCCATCAAACCCATTATCGCTTTTTTTCATAGCATGGAACACATCGCCCTTTGGATTGTGTATTTGCTTTAATGGTGTTAAAATCACTCCGTCCACTTTAACTCTTTTTCTTTTGCTAAATTCTCATACTCTGTAATCTGTTCTAAAGTTTTGTCCAAAATATTTTTATCAGAGTTATAAAAATCGTAATACCATTCACTTGTAAATCTGATAGTATCTTTGTATTCTAGGTTAGCTTGCCATTTCATAAAAAAAAGAGCTTTATCACAATTAAGTTTTAATAGTCCGGCTTCATGAAAAGGTATATTGTCCGTTACGCTGAATGCCTCATCAATATTTTCAAAATGCCAATATTTACTTAAATCTACAAGTAACTCTTCTACCGTGTGATTTTGCTCTGCTCTTGGTCCAAAGTTGAACGCTTCACCATGCAAAGAGTCATCTCCATAAAGTGCAGCACCCAAATTTAAATATCCGCTCAAAGGTTCCAAAACATGTTGCCAAGGTCGCGTAGCTTTTGGTGCGCGTATCTCTACCACATTCCTTTCGCTCCAAGCTCTCATACAATCTACAACTATCCTATCTTTTGCCCAATCTCCGCCACCTATAACATTTCCTGCTCTTCCAATCGCTAATTTTACATTAGAACTTTCATTCTTAAAAAATGAGTGAAAGTAAGATTTGATGATTAATTCTGCAGCCCCTTTGCTTCCGCTATAAATATCTTTCCCTCCCATTTTGTCATCTTCTTTATAGCCCCACACTTGTTCAACATTGTCATATGCTTTATCACTTGTAATGATTATAGCCGTACATTTATGATTGGATATTTTGAGTGCTTCTAAGATATTTGCTGTTCCCATAACATTTGACGAAATCGTTTCTATTGGATTACTATAAGAGGTTGAGACTATCGGTTGGGCGGCAAGATGAAATAAAAATTCCGGTTGCTCCTTTGATATAATCTCAACCATCTTTTGTAAATCTCTAATATCTTCTTTGTAGTGTTTTATTTTAAATTCCAACTTCAACTCTTCAAACATGGACGGGTCGGTAGGAATATCTTTTGAAATACCGATTACCTCAGCACCCAGTTTTAAAAGCCAAGTTGTAAGCCAACTGCCCTTAAATCCGGTATGCCCCGTAACTAATACTTTTTTGCCTTGATATACATTCTCAAACATTACCAAACCTTCCATGGTGCATTTTTACTTTCCCACATTTCATTCAATTTTATTTTATCTCTTAATGTATCCATCGGCATCCAAAAACCATCATGTTTATAGGTAAAAACTTCTTCATCGCGAGCAAGATTTTTTAAAGGAGTTTGTTCAAATATAGTTCCATCATCTTCACTTATATAGTCAAATACTTTAGGTTCACATACAAAAAAACCGGCGTTTATCCAGCTGCCATCACCCTTTGGTTTTTCTTGGAACTCTTTAACTTGATTATTATCACCTATATGCAAGGCACCAAATCTGCCTTCGGGTTGCGCTGAAGTTATTGTTAATGCCTTTCCATGTGATTTATGAAACTTTATAAGTTCTTCTATGTTTATATCACCTACACCATCCCCATAAGTGAGCAAAAAAGGCTCATTTCCTACAAAACTTTGAGCCCTTTTTATTCTTGCACCGGTCATGCTGTCTATTCCCGTATCAAGCAAAGTGACTTTCCATGGTTCACTTGAATTGTTATGCACTTCCATCTTTCCATTTGACATGTCAATGGTTACATTACTCTGGTGAAGAAAATAGTTTGCAAAGTACTCTTTTATATAGTAGCCTTTGTATCCGAGCAGAATTACGAAATCATTAAATCCGTACTTGCTATATATTTTCATAATATGCCAAAGTATCGGTTTTCCGCCAATCTCAACCATCGGTTTTGGTCTTATTTCCGTCTCTTCACTCAATCTTGTTCCGAATCCACCTGCGAGTAGTAGTACTTTCACTTAATCTTCCTTCAACTTAAATACTTCTATGATATTTTTCTCAGTTGGCTCAACAAAAAAATTATCTCCGTACCAGCTTGAAATTTCTTTTATCTCATCTTTATTATTCATTCTAAACTCCATAAGTTTTTTATAAATATTGATTACATCGCTACTCTCAAAAGCTATATCCCAAATCTTGCCTTGCCCGTATTCTACCAAAGGATTTGCTGTTAGATTATCTGCACTGGCTATGATTATAACAGATATTCCACATGCCACTGCTTCTACAGATGTTCCGGAGGCTGTTCCTATAACAATTTTTGCATGTTCAAAAAGCTTGTAGATATTTTCATTCGACAGTGTTACATTTTTTTGTAAACTGCCAAACTTTCTTATATCTATTGCCGGATGATTCTTAAATATCACATTGTCAAACTCTTTGGCACTCTCAAGCATATGCTTTGTATCTTTTTCTATATAGGAGCCCAGAAGTAAAATATTTTTTTCCTCTTTTATACCTTTAAAGTCAAAAATATTTTTATATCTGAGTGATACTCCGGTATTATATTCAACTTTTTCTCTATCAAGTAGATAGTACTTTCCGTTTATCAAAACTTTATGAGGCGCGCTCAGCATCTCATAGTCTAAATCATCCACATGCGTATTAAAATATGTTTCGTAGTTTAAATAAAATTGGCATGCGATGAGTTTGATAGAATCGTTATTTTTTCGTACAGCAAAATTAAAGCCCCTCTCAATAACTTGAAATTCGCTCCATGAGTAAATTTTTTTTATTGACCCAATCTTTGCCAAATTTTTACCCAGAATATATCGAGTCAAACTATCAAAACTAAAATGTTTTATATCTTCTACCAAAGAGTTATTAAAGATTTTATCATCGATTGTTCTCTCTTTTTGCAATAATCTTAAAGTTTTAAATGGATACAACAGTGTTAAAAAAAATAACAAAGCAAAATCTCTCAATTCTAAAAACTCATATTCAAATATAAAATCTCTGCTATCTTGATTGATAATGCTAAAAAATTTCACTAGCTTCAATGGATTCTTACCGACTCCGTAAAGTCTCAGCAGTATCGCATATTGAGTCTCAAATCGCTCAAATGTTTCATATATATCTGCAAAATAATTTTCATTAAAAACATTCTCTTTATTTGTTTTATCCACAAGCCCAAAAGTATCTATAATGATTTTAGGCTCATTTTTTCTTTGTTTTTTAAAATATATCTTGTATAAAACAAAAGCTAAAAAATAAGAAAGTAAAAGATACATGTTTTTGATATAAAATTTAAAACTATTTTTTGTGAAGTTTATTACTCTATTTGAAAACGCAGCACTATTTACAAAATAGTTTTTTGGAAAATCACTCGCATAAGGATTTTTTATCAAGGTTGGATTAATGATTGTATAAATATCCCATGAACTGTTTTTTTTAACATTTTCTATGTAGTTATGAAATATTTGTTTTTTTTCTTGATATGCCTTGTATAGCTCTTTTGGATTCATAATTTAAAATCTTCAAATCTATCTATGTAGTTTTCAAACTTTTTTAAGTCAGGATTGTTAAATCCATAAA
>JAUSKV010000362.1 GCA_030646745.1 Sulfurimonas sp.
TGCAAAATATCTTTTTAGAGCAGATAGAGAAGTTTAAAGGGATGTTGATAGCTACGACGAACCTGCTTGAAAATATAGACAAAGCCTTCTCAAGAAGATTTAACTACAAGATAGAGTTTAAAAAGCCGGATGAAGCACAAAGAGCGGAACTTTGGAAAAAGATGCTGCCGATTGACGCTCCATACGAGAAAGATTTTGATGCTGTACCTTTATCGAAATACTCCCTCACAGGCGGACAGATAAACCTTATAATTAAAAATACAGCCTATAAAGTGGCTGTAAGAAAGAAGCCGATTTTCACACTTGCCGATTTTGTAGAAGAGATAAACAGAGAGAAAGATGCGAATTTTGACAGCGAAAAATCGATGGGGTTTCTAAATAAGTAACCGATATTACGTACTTTTTCATAATAGCGCGTAACACCTTGTAATTCTCAAAAAACAAAGTTTTTACTAAAGAAACATTTTCGCTATGCGAAAAGCGATTTTCTTGTTTTGTAGTTTTAGGAGGTTGTAGGGACAATATGCAGCAGCCACTAAAACGGACACGTTCGTTTTAGTGCGTAACATCAGTGTATAACTTTACGAAACAATAAAGCTAAATGATTATTTTTTAGGCACTCTAAATTATTTTATTGAAAAAAAATCAGATATACTAAATGCCAGATTTAAATCAGGAGAAAATACATGGGAAAATTTGTTAATAGTGTAGAAGAGTTCTTTTCATTTTGTGAAGACAATGATGTTCAGTTTGTAGATTTTAGATTTACAGACATTAAGGGTACATGGCACCATGTTACTTACAGAATGAGTGCTGTATCTGCTAGTCATTTTGAAGGCGGTTTACCATTTGATGGCTCATCCATTGATGCATGGCAGCCAATTAACAAATCTGACATGCTTCTGAAGCCTGATGCCGGTTCTGCATTTATGGATCCATTTACTGCTGATCCAACCATTATCGTTTTCTGTGATGTTTATGATATCTACAAAAAACAAGCTTATGAGAGATGTCCACGTTCAATCGCAAAAGCTGCTCTTAAACATGCCGAGTCTTTAGGGATTGCAGATGCTGCATACTTTGGACCTGAGAATGAATTCTTTGTATTTGACAATGTTACATTTATTGACAATATCAACGAAGCTGGTTACAAAATTGACACAGAAGAGGGTGGATGGAATTCTAACACTACTTATCCGGATAGCTACAATAATGCACACCGTCCAGGAACAAAGGGTGGATACTTTCCGGTAGCTCCAACAGATTCAGGCGTAGATATGCGAGCTGAGATGATGCTGATTATGGAACAAATTGGTCTTGAAGTTGTTCTTGGTCACCATGAAGTTGCACAAGGGCAGCATGAAATCGGTGTCGTTTTCTCTGACATCATCGGTGCAGCCGACAATGTTCAAAAATATAAATACGTTGTTAAAATGGTGGCGCACCTTAACGGTAAAACTGCTACATTTATGCCAAAACCAATGTTTGGTGACAACGGTAACGGTATGCACGTTCACCAATCGTTATGGAAAGAGGGTAAAAACCTTTTCTATAAAGAAGGAAATTATGCAAACATCTCTGAAATGGGTCTTAACTATGTTGGCGGTATTTTTAAACATGCGCGTTCAGTTGCAGCATTTACAAACCCTACAACTAACTCATACAAAAGATTATTACCAGGGTTTGAAGCTCCAAGTGTATTAACTTACTCTTCTCAAAACCGTTCTGCATCTTGCCGTATCCCTTATGGTGCCGGTGAAAAAGCAACTCGTATTGAGATGAGATTCCCAGATTCTACTGCTTGTCCTTATCTTGCATTTGCAGTTATGATGATGGCTGGTCTTGACGGTATCCAAAACAAAGAGATTCCAATCGGTCCAATGGATGAAGATTTATATGAACTCTCTTTAGATGAAATTCGTGAAAGAGGTATTCCTCAAATGCCACATACACTTCGCGGTTCATTAGAGTCACTTTTCCGTGATAATGACTACTTGAAACCAGTCTTCACAGATGAGTTTTTAGAAGCATACAGACATTACAGATTTGAGAGAGATGTATGGCCAGACGAAGGTCGTCCAACTGCGTACGAGTTTAAAACTACTTACCAGTGCTAATCGTTTTATAATTTTCCCGCTCTATGCGGGAAACTTCCTCTTAACTTTTTTTCTTTAACTCAATAACTTTAGATACGCTCAATCAAATTGATTATTTTTTGCATCATTTAGCTAAAATCAGCCACTAATATTTGAATGGATATATTACAAGATGAATGAAGCCCAAACACGAACAAATCTCATCGATAACGAACTCAAAAAATGCGGTTGGGATACTCAAGATGGTACAAAAGTTATAAAAGAGTATCTCGTCGAACTTGACCAAAATTTACCGCCTTTTTTGGAGAAAGAAAAAAGATTTATAGACTATGCACTTTTAAACAAAGCCGGAAATATCATCGCACTTGTTGAGGCAAAAAGAGAAAATAAATTGGTTCAAAGTGCCAAAACCCAAGCAGAATATTACGCAAGACGCATCAAAAGCGTGCAAGGTTTCACACCTTTTATTTATATCACAAATGGGCATGAGATAGAGTTTTGGGAGAGTGAAAATTATCCTATAAGAAAAGTTTTATCGTATCACTCTTTAGAAGATTTGGAGACGTATAGAAAGCGAAATGAGAACAATATTGTTTTATCACCCGAACTTATAAGCAAAACTATAGCCAACAGATACTATCAAAACAACGCAATTACAAAAACTTTAGAGAGTCTCAATCAAAAAAACAGAAGTATTTTGTGGGTGATGGCGACGGGAACGGGTAAAACAAGAACGGTTATCTCTTTAGTCGATGTTTTACTCCGCAGCGGAGCCGTAAAAAGAGTTTTATTTTTGGCAGACAGAAGAGAGTTGGCAGGTCAAGCGCTAGCAGACTTTAAAGAGCATCTACCTGACCAAGCAAGACAACGCATAGAAACGGAAACTTTTGAAAAAGACAAACGCATTTATGTTTCCACTTTTCAAACCATGATGAGTCTGCTCAAAACAAAAAATATTTCACAAGGTTTTTTTGATTTAATCATCGCCGATGAGAGCCACAGAAGTATTTACAACTATTACGGGCAACTTTTTTTAAAGTTTGATGCCATAAAAATGGGGCTAACCGCTACACCCATAGAGTTTGCGGACAGAGACACTTACAAGTTTTTCTCCGCTGATGGAGGCAATCCGACTTTTGCATATACCTACGAACAAGCACTCGAAGATAAGTTTTTGTCGCCTTATGATGTGGTGGATGTCAAAACAAATTTTTTAGATGAGGGCATACACTTTGAGCTGTTGCCAAAAGCCGAACAAGAGCGACTTTTAGTCGATGGATACGAAGCCGATGAGATAGATTTTGAGGGAAACACCGTTGAGAAGATGGTAAAAAACGACGACACAAACCGTCAAATTTTAACCACACTTTTGGAAGATGGATACAAAGACCCGACTACAAATTTACCTGCAAAAACTATTATTTTTGCCATAAATAAAGCACATGCCAACCGATTGGCGATGCTTTTTGATGAACTATATCCGCAGTACAATTCACAAGTAGCCAAAGTGATTGTTTCAGATTTGAACAACACCGACGAACTTATGAAAGAGTTTAAAGATAAATTTGAAAACAATGGAAGTAAATTTAACATCGCCATTTCTGTTGGCATGTTGGACACGGGCATAGATGTACCCAAAATTATGAATCTTGTTTTTGCAAAACCTGTTTTCTCAAGAGCCAAATTTTGGCAGATGATAGGACGGGGAACAAGGCTTTATGATGGAGCTTTTACAAAAGAGCAGTTTGTCATTTTTGATTTTTGGGGCAATTTTGAGTATTTCAACGAAAAACCAAACGGAGAAAAACCAAAAGAGCAACAAAGTTTACACAGACAAATCTTTGAGCAAAACTTAGAACTGCTCAAAAATTTGAGTGATAAAAATTTTGAAACCATCAAATCAGAGATAAAAAAACAGATAGATTCCATTCCAAAAGAGGACTATTTCGTCAAACTTCATGCCAAAGAGTTAGCACCGTTTTTGGATGATTTTGAAAATAATCTTTCAAAATTGGCGACTATTTCAAAGCTTTTTGACAGAATCACGGTTCAAAACTACAGTGAGTTACGATTTAGACTTCAAACCAAAAAGCTACAAACTTACAAGATAATTCAAGACGATGAGAAGCTACAAAAAAGCATAGAAAAAGTTGTAACGGACACTTTAAGACTTCAAAAAACCATAACAGAAGTCAAACTCCAAGAGAGCGTTATAAACGAAGCACAAGAGGGAACTTTTTGGTTAGAGCTTGATTTTGCAGAGGTGAATGCGGTTACAAATATTCTGGCTCCGCTCATGATTTATAAATCCAAAACAATGAAAGCAGAGTACCACTTCGATCTCAAAGATGCCATAAAAAGCAAAACAAACATAAGCATAAATCATCTCAGTGTAAACCTTGCAGAGTATGAAGAAAATATACGAAAGAGCATTCAAAAGATGGTAAATGAAAGCCCGACTTTGCAGCAGTTGTTTGTCGGTGCAACTTTGAGTGAGCAAGAGATAGAAGCACTCAAAAATGAGTTGCTACAAGAAGAGATAGAAGTAGAAAAACTGAGTGCCATGTTTGAGTGCAAATCAAACGATTTGGTAGAGATATTTAGAGCTATCTTAAGTAAAAAAGAGTACAAACTCCCTCATCTTTTAGAGAACTTTTTGCGTACACATGCACTCAGTTCCAAGCAAATAGAGTTTATCAAAGCCATACAATATTTTATAAAAGAAAAACATGACATAACAAGAGCAGACCTCATGCAAAACCCATTTACAATATTTAACAAAATGGGAATACAAGGCATGTTTCAAGGTTCACTCATGAATGAATTGCTTGTGATAATAGACGATAAGGAAAATGTTTTATGATAGGAAAAGTTCCTGATGGGTGGAGAGTTGAGAAGTTAAAAGATATAACAGAATTTTTAACTTGTGGAGTAGCTAAACGACCTGAATATGTAGATAAAAAAGAAGGTATTCCTTTTTTATCTTCAAAAAATGCCAAAACAAATAGAATGATATTGAACGATTACAACTGTGTATCAAAAGAAGATTATGAGATATTAACAAAATACTATAAACCTCAGAGAGGAGATATTTTATATACAAGAGTTGGTTCATTTGGTGAAGCCGTTGTTGTGAATGTAGATTTTGACTTTGCTGTTTTTGTAAGCTTAACAATTATGAGAGTTAAGTCTAATATTGTAAATAATCATTACATTTCCAATATTTTAAACTCTTCGTTTATAAAACAAATTGCTAATGAGAAAGCAAGAGGAATTGGTGTTAAAAATCTTAATGTAGGTGATGTTAGAGACTTTTTAATCCCAATCCCACCACTCCCACAACAAGAGAAGATAGTGCAAGTTCTTGATATTAGTTCTGCTTTGGTAGAGAAACAAAAAGAGCTACTTAAAAAGTATGATTTGTTTTTAAAATCAAAGTTTATAGAGATGTTCGGCGACCCTATTTCAAATCCTATGGGGTGGGAAGTTGTGAAATTAGGCAATATAACAAAAGTTCAAACTGGCAAAACTCCTTCAAGAAAAAATGCTGAGTATTGGGCTAATGGAACTGTAAATTGGGCGAAAACAACAGAAGTTAATCAAACTATTATGACTGAGGTAGAAGAAAAAATTTCAGATTTAGCAGTTAAAGAATGTCATATGATTATTTTTCAAGAAAATACAATACTTATGGCTATGTATGGACAAGGAAAGACGAGAGGGAAAGTAGTTTTATTAAATGTTGAAACTACTATAAATCAAGCTTTTTGTGCTATTTTGGCAAGTGATAATTTTGCGACATTATACCTGCTTAAATTGTTAGATTATATGTATGAAAATATTCGTGATTTAGGCAGAGGTGGCAATCAAGAAAATCTCAACTTAGATATTGTTCGCGGTATTAATGTCATTTTGCCCCCAATAGAACTCCAAACTAAATTCGCCTCCATAGTAGAAAAGATAGAAACCATAAAAGAAAAAGAGACAAAAAAACTCAAATCATTAGAAGATTTACATAACACCCTCATGCAAAAAGCTTTTAAGGGAGAGATACAGTGAATGAAACAAAAATTTCCTCTCGCTCCTAAGCTCCAGCTTTGGAGTGTATATAGATAGTTTTTAGTTCAGTATGCATTCCCATCGAGGACGATGGGAACGAAAAAAAATATAAATAAAAGAGACAACAGATGTTCATAAGAAGTGAAGTAAAAAGTAAAATAGATAGTATTTGGAACAAATTTTGGAGTGGCGGGATAGCGAATCCGCTTAATGCCATTGAGCAGATAACCGCACTCATTTTTTTAAAACTTTTAAGTGAAAGAGACAATCAAAAAATCCGTCAAGCCTCTTTTACTGGGGATAGTTATGGCTCTATTTTTGAAGATGACAAAATGGCAAATTGGGATGAGTTTAGAGAACTCGATAGCGTTTCTATGCTTGAGTGTGTTCGGGATGTGGCATTTCCTTTTATCAGAAAGTACAATGAAGGAAGTGAGTTTAATCGCTCTTTGAAAGATTTGTCATTTATTATCACGAAGCCTTCGCTTTTGAGTGAAACAGTGGAGGGAATTCAAGAGATATTTACCATTTTAGAAGAAGATGAAAAAGGTTTTATGGATAGTTTGGGCGACATGTACGAGTATCTTTTGAGCGAAATAAGCTCAAGCGGAAAAAACGGACAATTCCGTACACCACGACACATTATCAAAATGATTACAGAACTTACAAATCCGCAAATCGGCGAAAGAGTTTTTGACCCTAGTTGCGGAACAGCAGGTTTTTTGGTAAGTGCTTACACGCACATGTTGCAACCATACACCTCAAAAGACGGAAGATTAGGAGCAAATCTAACGGATAAACATTTGTGGGAAAAACTCTCAAACGACACTTTTTTTGGCAATGACAGCGACATAAGCATGATACGCATTTCGATGATGAATATGATGCTTCACGATATACAAAACCCACATATAAAACAGGTCGATACACTCTCAAAAGGGTATATCGAAAAAGATAAATATCAGGTTGTTTTGGCAAATCCGCCGTTTAAAGGAAGTATCGACAAAGAGGACAAAAATGAAAATTTTGGTATAAATTCGACTAAAACGGAACTTCTTTTTGTGGACTTGATTACAAGGGTTTTAGATGTTGGCGGAAGATGCGGCGTTATCATTCCAGATGGCGTTTTGTTTGGAAGCTCCAATGCACATAAAGCTCTGAGAAAAAACTTGCTTGAGAAGAATGAACTCAAAGCGGTTGTCTCCATGCCAAGTGGGGTATTTAAACCTTACGCCGGAGTTTCAACGGCGGTTTTGGTTTTTGTAAAAGGCGGTAAAACAGACAAAGTTTGGTTCTATGACATGGAAGCAGACGGATACAGTTTGGATGACAAAAGAAATCAAGTCGAGCAAAATGACATTCCGGATATTATTGAAAAATATCATCATAAAGATAAAGCGGATTATGAAGCGACTAAAAAACACTTTTTTATTGATGCAAAAGAGATAGTTGCGCATGACTACGATTTGTCTATAAACAGATATAAAACAATCGAGTATGAAGAAGTGAAATATTTGCCAACGGATGAGATTTTGGAAGAAATTGAAGCGTTGACCGAGAGCATAGATAATGATTTGAAGGAACTAAAAACATTGCTATAAATGTTTTTTTGCTACGGTAAATTAAACTATCTTTGTCAAAGATGGCATGGGTGCTTTTTTATAATAATCTTACATCAGTCAACTATTTAACAATCTCATCCATTTCTATAATTTTAAATTTGATATAATTCCACTTAAGATAGTTATGTAAGAGTGTACTATCAAATTTCAAGTTTTAAAGGATTCAAAATGAATCAAGTTACAAAAGGTAAATACAAACCTTACCCACAAATAGATTTGCCAAATCGTATATGGCCGACAAAAACAATTACACATGCTCCGGTGTGGTGTAGTGTTGATTTAAGAGACGGAAATCAGGCTCTTATCAACCCTATGAATATGGAAAAAAAACTTGAACTTTTTACACTCTTACTCAAACTCGGTTTCAAAGAAATAGAGGTCGGTTTTCCATCCGCTTCCAAAGTAGAATTTGACTTTTTACGCCGTCTTGTGGATGATAAACTTATTCCGGATGATGTAACAATTCAGGTTTTGGTTCAGGCAAGAGAGCATTTAATTGCTAAAACTTTTGAAGCATTAAAAGGCGTTAAAAAAGCGACTGTTCATTTGTACAACTCAACTTCAGTAGCCCAAAGAAAGATAGTTTTCGGCATGTCAAAAGAGGAGATTATCTCCCTTGCGATGGAGGGAGTTGACTTGGTGAAGAAGTATGAAAAAGAGCATGAGGGCAAAATTTTCTTAGAGTATTCACCTGAGAGTTTTACGGGAACCGAGTTGGAGTTTGCAGCGGAGATTTCAAATGCTGTAACGCATAGATGGGGCATTTCGCCGACAAGAAAAGTAATTATCAACTTGCCGGCAACGGTGGAGATGGCAACGCCAAATATTTATGCTGACCAAATAGAGTGGATGGCAAGACATTTGGATAACCGTGAAAATGTCATTATCTCAACACACACGCATAACGACAGAGGAACATCCATTGCAGCAACTGAGTTGGCTCTTTTGGCGGGTGCGGACAGAGTGGAGGGGACGCTTTTGAGCAACGGCGAGAGAACGGGAAATGTGGACATTATAACTCTAGCACTCAACTTGACAACACAAGGCGTTGACTCTAAGCTAAACTTTACAGATATAAATGAAGTTTTGGATGTGGTTGAGCGATGCACAGAGTTGCCAACGCACCCTCGCCATCCTTATGTAGGTGAGTTGGTTTATACGGCTTTTTCTGGCTCACATCAAGATGCCATAAACAAAGGTTTAGCGTACCAAAAAAGCAAAGAGGACAGCTTTTGGGAAGTTCCTTATTTGCCAATCGACCCTACAGATTTGGGAAGAACGTATGAGAGTATCATACGAATAAATTCTCAATCCGGAAAGGGTGGAATCGCCTATATTTTGGAGAAAAGTTACGGATATCAACTACCAAAAGCGATGCATCCGGAGATTGGTCGCACTGTTCAGGGTGTAACCGATGAGAAGGGGAGAGAGTTGGAGCCGCAAGAGATTTTAAAAATATTTGATGATAGTTACTTCAACATGAAAGAGCATATCTCTTTGGTAGATGTAACGCTCTCTTCGGGCAAAAAAGTCTCGACATGCTCTTTGACATACAGCTACAACGGTGCAACTATAACGGCAAACGGCGAGGGGAACGGTCCTATAGATGCATGTAAAAATGCTCTTATGAAGGATTACAAAAACGAGTTTACAATAAACTCTTACTTTGAACACTCCCGCGGCGATAAAAGCTCTGCGGAAGCCGTTGCATACATAGAGATTCAGAGTAAAAACATACTCTCATGCTTTGGCGTTGGAGTTGATAGCGATATAACAACCGCCTCTATCAAAGCCATGTTTTCTGCACTCAACAGAGCATTTTTCTGATGTTACGCACTAAAACGAACGCATCCGTTTTAGTGGCTGCTGCTAATGTCCCTACAACCCCCTAAAGCTACCTGTATCTTCCGGATACGGGAGAAAAACCGACCTTTTACGCACTTTAAAAAAAAGCTGAATAAAAATTAATCCCACAAAACCGTTACGCCATATTCTTCATGGAGTGCTATATATTTGTTGTAGTGTATTTTTTTGCCATATTTTTTACTCAAAAACTCCACCTCAACCTCTTCGCCGCAGAGCAACTCCCTCACCTCTTTATAGGAGAGCCACTTTCCATATTGTGCAAGTGCATTCTGCCAGATTTTAAAGTGGCATGTAGCGTTCTCGGTGAGTTCATACATCTCGCCATCTTCACTCTTCCATGAAGCGTTTGAACAGGCGTAAAGTTTCACCTTTTTACCTTGAACCTCCTTCTCTCGCACCTCAATATTTCCGTCACTGCAATAGGGACATTTTCCTAAAATCATTTCTTCCTCATTTCTTTCATTTTTACTTCACTTCTTGCAAAACTCAAAACTAAGCGAACGATTCTGCAGCGAAGCGAAGCCTTAGTGAGTGTGTTTTGAGTTTTGCAAGAATTTAATTACTTAAATAGTACAAAATAAATCGCTTCAATCAGAAAAAGATGGCAGATTGTCATCTTTTTGCTA
>JAUSKV010000371.1 GCA_030646745.1 Sulfurimonas sp.
TTATCTTGCATCGAGTAACCACCTCCTTTTTGCAACATGCTCTTTACCACTTCATTATTGAGGCGAAGATAGTTTCCACACCATGCCAACATAAACTGCATCTGCAAATCCAAAAATTTCTCTTCGCTCAATGTATCAAGAGTATAAAGTTCACTATAACGCGGCATCGGCTTAATCATAGTCTCATAATTTGGGGATTTACAAATTTTTATTACCCACTCTTTTTGTGTAAAAGAGAGTTCCGATGGATGCTTGCTCCAAAGTTGCAAAAAATAGTCATATTTTAGAGGTTCGGAATAAAGCTTTAACTGCTCAATGAGTGATGGAGTGATATTAAATGTTGCTTTTAGATTAGGAAAGGTACTAAGTATCCAAGGCATATCGTAATAATCTTTAATGGCATGCAAAAAAACCCATGGCATTTTCATAACACCCTCATCATCTCTGTAATCAGGCTGGTGCATGTGCCATAAAAAAGCGAGTTTCATTGCTTTACTCATCTAATCACTCCGCCCACTTTTCTATTTTTGCTTTATATTTTTCAAGGAGGGCTTCTCCTCTTTTTTGACTTTTTGCCTGTATATAAAGGTTGAGGGCATCATCATACTGATCGGGAATCATAAGTACCCAATCATGTTTATCATTCCATATTTTCACACCATCCACAGAAGAGGACTCTTTATGTTTGGCAGCTTCAAGAAATTTACGCATCATGACACCTTTAAGCGCCTGAGAGCATGGAATTTTTGTGTGAATATAGTAAAAAGGTTCAATCTCTTTTACTATATCTGAGAGTTTAACATCAAATTTCGTCAGCATTTCTGCAATCTTCAGAGAGGAAAACATAGCATCATGGTGCAGAGTAAACTCAGTAAAAGCAAACTCTCCGTTGGTCGTAGCGATTAAATCATACTCTTTTAATTTTGTTGCTTTATAATCAACATATTTTCCTCTCTCAATCTCAAGATTTTCAAAACTGCTGTCCATAATATCAGGAGCCCAAGATGGAAGAATTACTCTAAGTTTGGTTTCGTTATTGTACATATTCATCAAAGAGAGAACTACAAAAAGAAGCGTCCCATTTTCTAAAGTTTCGCCTTTGTCGGTAATAACAGCCAACCTTTCACCATTTGGATAAATCATAAATCCAACATCTGAATTTAAGCTTTTCACAATCGCAGAGACTTCACTTTGTGAGTGTTTTTTTACGCTATCTAAGTGGCTTAGCTTTTTTTCATCTGCATAAGCATTGAGTAATATATTGTTTATATTTAAGTCATTTAATATTTTCGGAAATATTTCTGCACTGCCGCCTGACATGAGGTCAATAACCATGTGAAATTCTCTTTGAGTGAAAACATTTTTGTTAATTTTGCTCTTTATAGCTTCCTTATAAGATGAACACTCATATTTATTGTTATGCGTCTCTGTAATTTCGCCGATATCTTCATAATTTACTCTTCTGAATTCCTCTTTAAAAAATGCTTTTTCTACATTTTTCGCCATTGCAGAATTTATCTCCAGACCATCCTCGTTAAAAAATATAATCTTTACACTTGCAGGGTCACCCATGTGTTGTCTAAAATGGACTCCCGCAACTACATCTTTGTTCGCCTCTAAATTGTATCTCATAACAGAAGATGGAAGGGAGTGAATATCGATTACACTTACCCCCGATGCCAATATTCCACCTAAAAAAGAGCGTTTTAACATTCTCGAGCTTTTATGATAATCTCTTGAGACATAAATTTGACTGTTAATCGGAAGCTGAGAAGCGAATGCTTCTGCAAGTTTTGTGGTCATCTCACATGAGAGTTCAATGTTACTGATACCAAAAACACTGCCGTTTTCAAAAATAGAATTTTTATATTTACTTCCCCATATTACATTATTAGTGACGATGGATGCGCTATCTATAACTTTGTTAGGCCAGACTGTAATATCTTTATCTATGGATACCAGCATTCCTATTTCACATCCTTCCGCCAAAATCATACCGGCTTTAGCTTGTGTGTTATTTCCGATAGTAGCATTGTTACATATAACGCAGCTATCGAGCGCCACATCGTTTCCTATCGTTGTATTGTCCCAGATTACCGTGTTTCTGATTTTACAAAAATCGCCGATTACAGTATTGTCGCCAATAACTACATTATGAAGTTTTACCCATTTTCCGATAGTTACATTTTTTCCTAAGACAACTTTTCCTAATATTTCAACACCGTTGAGTTCTTCGTACTCTTTACCGCCGTAGAGTATGCCATCGGGAAAAATTTTCTCATCACTGCCAAAATCAAAGTCAACCCTGCCACTCAAAATATCATCATAAACTTCTCTGTAACTCTCAGGATTACCGACATCTCTCCAGTATCCAGAGGCACTGCAACCGTTAAGAGAGACACCCTTTTTCATTAACAGCGGAAACAAATCTTTTCCAAAATCATAATTTGTATTTTTAGGAATATAATCCAAAACATCAGGCTCTAAAATATAGATACCTGTATTTATGGTGTCACTGAAAACTTCACCCCAACTTGGTTTTTCCAAAAATTTCTCTATTTTTCCATCTTCATCTGCGATGACAACACCAAATTGAAGAGGATTTTTTACAGATGTCAGCGTTATTGTCAACTTCGAGTGTCGCTCAGTGTGGCACTGAAAAATCTTCTTAAAATCAAAGTCTGTTACAAGGTCACCGCTGATTATTATAAAATTATCATTTCCAATTGCCTCTTCAGCAAGCTTTACCGCCCCCGCAGTACCAAAGTCCTCTTTGGGCACAATATATGAGATATTAATACCAAACTTCTTTCCATCACCAAAATATTCTGTTATAACTTCAGGCTTAAAATAAAGCAATATTATAAATTCTCTTACCCCTAAATCCCTTAACTTCATCATAGTATGTTCCATCATCGGCTTATTGATGATTGGCAACATCGGTTTCGGACGGGAGTTTGTTAAAGGCTGAATTCTTGTACCAAAGCCACCTGCTAGTATTACTGCTTTCATTTAGACATTCCTTTTTTGTTTATTAAATTATATTCAATCCCTTACTCATCTAAGCATCATACATTTTGGTGTAATATTCATGCACCATGCGTCCGGAATCAAAAGCCGGTATCACATCTGACATGGCATTATTTACTATTTTTATCCACTTTTTAGGTTCATCATAATAGAGCGGAATAATTTTATTTTCTAAAATATCCATTAAGCTCTTATTATCCTCATAATCCTGCTGCTCTATGGACAGAGAGCCCTCAGATGGCGGTATCGTAAAAGAGTTGATGCCGTCTTTGGAAAACTCCGGATGCCATCCGTCATTGGTTGAGAGATGAACCGAACCGTTCATGCTCGCACTCATTCCGCTCGTACCGCTTGCCTCTCTTGAAACTCTCGGAGTATTGAGCCAAACATCACTTCCCTTCTTCATCATGCGTGAGAGTTCAAGTTCATATCCAATCAAAACAGCCATATTGTTAAACTGTCTGCTCAAATCAATCAATTCATTAAAACTATTAATTGCATTTGTATCAAATGGGTAAGGTTTACCGGCCCAAATGACCTGCACAGGGTAGTCCACTCTTGTTATCATTTTTTTAAATCTTTCAAAATCCTGTTTTAAAAGTCCGGGTCGTTTGTACTCTGCAAAGCGTCTGGCCCATACAATAGTGAGTATTTCAGGGTCAAACATCTGTCCTGTCTGGTCAGCCACAACGTCAAACAGAACTCTTTTTAGATGCTTTTTTCTGGAGATTAGTTCATAGTCTTCATGTGCATCAAAGGCATTCAACATAACCCTATCTGTCCAAAAACGTCGATTTTGCGCATTCGTAATATAGATGATTTCTGATCTACCCTCGCAATCTTTCCACATGCGGTTTGCTACCTCTCCATGAAATCTTGAAACCGCATTTGATATTTTTGCAGCTCTTAAAGCACCAATCGTAAGCCCAAAACTGTCATCTTGCACCATCGTTATTTGACGCACCTCTTCCATAGACAAGCCACTAAAAAATCCAAATTTACAAAGCAAATCAATACTATGCTTCTCATTTCCGGCATCTTCTGGCGTATGTGTTGTAAAAACAACTCTCTTCTTTACCTCTTGCATATCTCTAAACTTTGAATAAAGCTCATACACCAACGGCAAGGCATGTCCCTCATTCATATGGTAAACATCTACTTTGTGTTCGAGGGCATCAAGAACTCTCACTCCACCAATGCCTAGCACTATCTCTTGCGAAATACGCGTCTCTTCATTGGCATCATATAGTTTATGGGTAATAGTACGGGCTAAAAAATTATTTTCTTCAATATCGGTAGAGAGCAAAATGAGCGGAGCTGAACCGAAGATATGAGGCGGAAGCAACCATGCTTTTACATACACCTCTTCAGCATGAATTTTAACTTTTACCTTAATATTTAAATCTTGCAAAAAATAGTGGTGTTTTCTGATAAATTCAGCTTTTAAACTTCCATCCGACTGACGCCCCTGATCATAATAACCGAAGCTCCACAAAATTCCGATACCAACCATATTTTGATGAAGGTCATAAGCGCTTCGCATGTGAGACCCGGAGAGAAAACCAAGCCCGCCGGAATAGATTTTCAAACCCTGATGAATCCCAAATTCCATAGAAAAATAAGCAACACTTGTCTTATATTTTGAATCAATTTCATAAGTATGCAATTTCAATATTCAGCCCCCTCTCGATTTGTAAATATTATATACATATTATATAAAATGTCACCATTTTGTCCCAGTTTTTTTTAATTTATTACAAAAAAGCTACAAAATCAGATAAACATTCACAAAACAAAAATCAACACAAACATCGTTTGTTATTGTTTTATATTATACATTTGTATCATGTCATAATAACAAATAGTTACTTAGTTGTCAAACTAAAGTTGATACATGTCATCGTATATTTTTTCACATTTCAGTAAGATTTATCTTCTTTAAATTGGAGTACTATTTATGAATGAAGAAGAGGTTCAACTAAACAAACGAGAGCGATATAAGCTTCGCCAGAGACCGTACGACTATTTTGAACAGTTTGATACACTGAATTTTGAAAGTCTCTCAGAGTCGGACAGATACTATCTTCAAGATTTCGGCATCTTCACAACTGACTTTTTAGAAGATGAGTTTACTATGAGACTTCGCATTCCTGCAGGAAGATTAAGTGCAGAGCAATTTCTGCACATGGCTGATGTAGCTGTAAAATATAATCTTCAACTCATTCTAACCGCACGAGCCGGAATTCAGCTTCATGGACTTGAAGCCGACAATGTAGCCCAGATTTTTAAAAAGATGAATACCCTCGGCTTAACCACATGGCAAAGTTTTGGCGATAATATACGAAATATTGTGACCGATGTTTATGATGGCATTGGCATATATTGTGAAATAGAAACCTATCCCATAATTATGAAGATGCAAGAGTATATTTTAAAAAATCCTCGTTATGTAGGCATGTTGCCGAGAAGAGTCTCTATCGGCATTTCAGGAAACCGTTCTAATGTCTCCTCGTTTTTTGCCAATGACATCTATTTTGCACTTGCACAAAAAGATGGAATATTTGGTTTTAATGTCTATATGGGCGGTAAAAATACAGAAGTAGCAGAAGATGCCGACATATTTTTACGACAAGAGGAGGTGTTTGATTTTTTCAAAGCTTTTGTTGAGATATTTTTCATTCACGGTTCACGCTTCTCTCGTTCAAAAAATCGCCTTTTCTATTTGATTGAGAGTATCGGTCTGGATGTACTTAAAAAATTTATAGAAACCGAATATAAAAAACCTCTAAAAAGCCGTGGTGTGCTTCTCCTTGAAAAAAAAGAGTTTTCTCAAAGTGAACTATTAAAAGATGGTTCGTACTCCTTTTGTTACCAGACCGATTTTGCGAGAGTTAGTGCGGATGAGATAAAAAAAATTTCAAATTACGCGATGGAACATAAGGCAGAAATTCGCATAGGAATTGACCAAAACATATATCTAATAGGGATTAAAGATGCAGATGTACCTTTTGAATCACCGAAACTAAGTGCAACCGTCTTGGCATGTGCGGGTAATCTTTGCCCCTACTCTTTTTGGAGCATTAAGAATGAGACGGTTTATCTTCCTCTTGAACTCATCAGTAAACATCGTATTGAAGTCGGTTTTTCCGGATGTGCCAAAGGGTGTGGAAGACACCATCACACAGATATAGGGCTGATTGGATTAAAAACAAATAACTTTGGAGATACCGAGGGCGGTGCCAGAGTATTTATAGGAGCCGAGCATTCAAGCGGAAGTTCTGTCGGGAGAATGCTTTTTTCAATGGTTCCTCTTGTTCATCTTCACTCACTTTTAACGCTTGTAATTATTACTTACGAGCTAAGCGGTTTCAAAGACTTTGAAGAGTTCTCTAAACATGTTCTTAACACCTATTCCGAGGGATTTCTTGGCATGTGGTTTTTAGCAAATATTCAGACAAAACAATCTCTAAAACTTATACCGAACGAGACTATTTACAGGAGTGAAAAGGAGAGATTCGAAGATGAAAAAGAGCTACTTCAAAATTTGTTTCCTGAGCTTGATTTTTTGGATAGAATGGAGGATAGTTTTTTTAAAGCAACGAGTGCTTTGAGTAAAAAACTGTGGACAGTAGAGGGGAAAGACCCGAACTACAAGCCGCCTATAAAACGGGTTGCAGTAAGGTAGCGACTAACTTATATAATGCACTTACACAAGTAAAACTTGGAACTAATTTTGCTTTAAAATGCAAATAACTTTATACATGAACCATTAAGGAGTTACACAATGATTTATAAAACTATTATAATTTTTAAAAATCTGTTTAAACGCAGAAAATGGGGAGAAAACCGTAGATATTTTCATGTTTAATTTACCCTGCGAGTCTTAGAAGAAATTTGTAAGACTTTTTCAAGAAGTAACCTTACACACTTTTTCTCCCGCATCCCAAAGATGCAGGTAGCTTTAGGGGTTGTAGGGACATCTGCAGCAGCCGCTCAAACGGATGCGTTCGTTTGAGCGCGTAACATAAGAGTAAACCTACTAAATCCAACCTTTCTTTTTAAAAATCCAAATAGGTGTAACTGAAGATAGAATCATTAATCCTACTGAAAAAAGATAACCATATTCCCAGTGAAGTTCAGGCAGTATATCAAAGTTCATACCATAAATACTTGCAATAAGGGTTGGCGGTAAAAATACTACATTTACAATAGTAAACATTTTTATAACTTTATTTTGTTCGATACTTAAAACACCAATAAATATATTTTGTAAATAATCTAATCTTTCAAAATTAAAATTGGTATATTCAATCAAAGATTTTATATCTTTAATCATAATAGGTATCATATTTTTACCATCATCGTGTTTATTGGATTTTAAAAGTGCACTTAAAATTCTCTGTTTATCTGTTAAATTCTCTCTGATTTTAATATTCAAATCTTCAAATGAAGATATTTTTTCCAATATCTCTTCATCATCATTAGCATAATCAGTAAAGACATGTTTTCTGATTTTTGCTATCTCTTTTGATAAATTTTCAATAGTATCTGCATCCGCATCAATTCTAATATCTATAATTTCGCAGAAGATGGA
>JAUSKV010000255.1 GCA_030646745.1 Sulfurimonas sp.
ATATTTCTCGCATTTGGAGTAGCATATTCACTCATGTAGATTGCACTTCCAAGACCGATAGGAAGTGCCACCGCCATGGCAATTGCCGTAATCATAAACGTACCGGCAAATATAGGAAGTGCCCCAAACTGACTATTTTCAACCCCCGGAGTCCACTCTGTTCCTGTAAAAAAATAGACAAAGCTTTTTAATTTAAAAAACTCTATGGCTTCAAAAAGGATAGAAAAAAGGATTCCAAATGTGGTAAGTATGGAAATTGTCGCCGCAAGTATCAGAAAATATTTGATTACATCTTCTTGAAGATGAGCATATTTGTGTTTTGATTCAAAAGTAGCCAAACTAATCCTTGTGTCATTTGATTTGGAATTGTAGAATTGATTGGTTACGAAACGGTTGCAAGTGGTTATCTGCTGATAAAAGTGGCAATTTACAAATTAATCAAATATTTCAAGATTTTAAAGAGGCACATAAAGCAAAGAAGACATATTTTTTTGAAGGATGTTGTAAGATGGCTTTATTGTATTGCTGTATTCATTCCCAAGCCGGAGCTTTAGGAACGAGAAATGCTCAATATATACAAACATAATAAAAGAGCAAAAAAATGAATATGTCAATAAAAGCCAATATCGCCTATTCTAATCATACACTCTACAATAAATATGAAAATACAGCCGCTACACCAAATACAAAGCTAACAGATAGCTCAGTGGCGTTGAACGGCGATAGGATTGAAATCTCTCAAGAAGCGAAGATACTTATAATCTCTAAAAGTATAGTTATGCCGAGTCAGTATGCTCAATATTTTCCAACCAGAGACGGTGAACCGGCAAACGCATTGGCGGATGCTGTCATAAATCCATCATTGGAAACATTTTCTAAAGATAAAAGTTTTGAGCAAATTGCCAAAGATGCCAGAACAGAATTGGATGCACAATATGCCGCTATGAAAAAATCTGGCAAATCATTTGATACAAATAGTTATGAAGGAAAAGACTGGCACTCGGCATTTCAAAACTTTGATAGACGCGCTTTGTATGGCGTAAGCAGCAACGAAGGTGGTAATTTTACCAAAGAAGAACAAGACATGGCATCATCATTGATGTCACAACAACAAGGTCTTGCAATGGGACTTTATACAGGTCCTACTAGACTTGAAGGTAGTTTCACTGACCAATTCTCAGGCGACACTACAGCCAAAATGAAAGAAGCTGTTGCATTTTTAAATAATGTCAGCACAGAGGAAAAAAGCTCTGGCACATGGATGTCAAGTATAATTACAGCACAAAACACTTATGAATACCTTGCAAACCATAAAGATGAAAAAAGAACCGATGATGACGAAAATATACTTTTGAAATCGTTGATGAAAGCCGACAAAGAAATGGCAAAAAGAATGCTCGAAGCTCTCAACAAGCCACCTGAAACATCAGAAATCACCTCTTCATCGTTCCAAAACTCCATAGATTTGGAACAAAAGGTATGAGTTAACAAGTAAAAATTATTAAATTTACTCCCCCCCCTGCGTATGAACAATATTTTCTCGTTCCATCCTCTCCTGAGGTGGAATGTCTATCATAAAAATAGTTGTATCATTTCTTGCAAAGCTTCTACAATCAAACTTTTTTATACTTTTGCATAAACATATTTAACTGGTTGGCAAATTTTTCTACATCTTTTTGCGTAAACGGTGGTGGACCTTTTATGATTTCACCGCTCTCTCGCAGACCTTGCATCAGATTTCTCATCGCTAAATACTGCTTTACATTATCTACGCTATAAAGTTCTCCTCTGTGGTCTATGGCATGTGCATTCTTACTTATTACTCTGTCTGCCAACGGTATATCGGCGGTGATGGCTAGGTCACTCTCTTTTATCAATTCTACTATCTTATTGTCGGCTTCATCTGCACCGGCTTCAACGATAAGATATTGTATGTTTTTAGATTTGCCAATGCTTACACTTTTGTTTGAAACTACAAAAGTTTGAATGTTCAGCTTTTCTATTGTACGAAGGAGCACCGGTTTTAAGAGGTTTGGAAGTGCATCTCCGTCTATGTAAATGGTGAAAATTTTACTCATTATAGATTTTCTCTAAGAATATTTTTACCTGCTGCGTGTGACCGGATGAAACCAAGTCCACACTCACAAATCTCAGGCATCATCCAACAGGCGAAAAAATTCCATTTCATGTTCTCTCAATACTCTGATTGTATTTGTAGAACCTTCTACACCCACAGGATCGCCGGCTGTCAAAATATAGCATTTATCAAGATGCAGTACTTTTTTGTCAAACCCTTTGTTCATAACCTCTTTCATCATTTGTCCTAAAGAATCCCCTTTTACTAAAAAAGCAGGAACAACGCCCCAACAGATAGTTAAGAATCTGGAAGTTTTTAAATCATGTGCAACAGCGTAAATATCGCGGCGAGGACGATAGCGAGCCAATCTTCTAGCCGATGCACCCGTGGTTGTGAGTGCAATGATTCCCCAAGCATCCACATCTTCACAAAGCCTTGCCGCAGCCTGATTTATACTGTCGGTTGCATCGCAAACATGAAATTTTGAATATTTATTAAATGGATAAATCTTCTCTGCACCTTGAATAGTTTTTAGCATTGTATCCACTGCTAAAACAGGATTGTTTCCGACTGCACTCTCTTCTGAGAGCATGACAGCATCCGTACCGTCTAAAACTGCATTTGCAATATCGCTAATTTCCGCACGCGTTGCTCTCTCTTTTTCAGTCATAGAGAGTAACATCTGAGTCGCAGTGATAACCGGTTTTGCAGCCTCGTTTGCTTTTTTTATAATCATCTTTTGAAGAGTCGGCACTTCATAAAACGGCACTTCAATACCTAAATCACCTCGAGCAACCATAATTCCGTCGCTTGCTTCTAATATTTCATCGATATTTTCTATGGCATCAAATTTCTCAATCTTTGCAAAAAGTTGAACATTACCGCCATGCTGTTTGATTATTTCTCTTGCTTGAATCATATCTTCTGCATTTTGAACAAAAGAGATAGCCATAAAATCAACATCATTTTTAATCCCCCAGAGCATATCTTTTTTATCTTTTTCTGTAATTATTTCTATGCCTAGGTGTGTATTTGGAAAGTTTACACCCTTTTTTGAAGAGAGCATTCCGCTATTTTCTACAGTTACTTTTACACTCTGCTCAGACGCTTCAATAACCTTTGTACGAATCATTCCATCATAAAGATATACAAAATCACCAATATTAAGTTGTTTTAATATCAGAGGTTGATTTATACATGTGCGATAACT
>JAUSKV010000388.1 GCA_030646745.1 Sulfurimonas sp.
CTCATAATCGACGAACTCTCACCCTCACGGATATGCATAGAACCCTCAAAGCCTACATAACGGGTAATTGCGGCACCGATGAGTATCACTATAAATGCCATATGGAAGATAAAGAGAGGGGCTTTTTTTAGAGTGTACATTTTATAGTTAACTATATTTAAGATTAGATTGAGAGTTAAAAATCCAAGTAAAATTTCAAACCATAAAGCATTATAAATCTCCGCCTTTGCGGTAATAGTTCCATAATCATTTTCAACAAAAGTAGCATATCCGCATGACGCAGCAAATAGGAGCATTAAAACTGCCATTGTATTCATTGAACCGAGGAAAGAGAGTAGTTTTTTCATAAGAAGTAGCCTTTATTTTAAAAGGGCAATTTTAGTCAAAGTAAGCTAATGAAAAGTTAAACCTCTCTCCCAAATAACAACTCAAAGTTGTGTCCAAGTTCTTTTAAAGTACAATAAAATCTAACTCTATTATAAATTTTCAGGAGAATAAATGTTAATAATGTCTAGTAAAGAGGAGTGGTTTGGCAACATTCGAGGCGATATTCTCGCTGGTATCGTTGTAGCCCTCGCACTCATTCCAGAGGCAATTGCCTTTTCTATCATTGCAGGAGTTGACCCTAAGGTCGGACTTTATGCTTCCTTTTGTATTGCAACCGTTATCGCTTTT
The DNA here is from genome assembly GCA_030646745.1 of Sulfurimonas sp. GTDB lineage: Bacteria > Campylobacterota > Campylobacteria > Campylobacterales > Sulfurimonadaceae > Sulfurimonas. Next base: position 676 of record JAUSKV010000388.1, read on the forward strand.
GTCGGTGGTCGTGCAGGTATGATTTCTGCGGCTACGGGGGCTATGGCACTTCTTATGGTCACGCTTGTCAAAGAGCATGGCTTGGAGTATCTTTTAGCTGCAACAATTCTCACAGGAGTGCTTCAGGTTTTAGCTGGGTATCTCAAACTCGGCATTTTGATGAGTTTTGTTTCGCGTACTGTTGTCATCGGATTTGTAAACGCCTTAGCAATTTTGATTTTTATGGCACAATTACCGGAACTCACCAATGTCACTTGGCATGTCTATGCGCTTACTGCCGCTGGATTAGGTATCATCTATCTCTTTCCTTACATTCCTAAGATTGGTACGCTTATTCCCTCTCCACTTGTTACAATTATTGTCTTAACACTCGTTGTTTTGGTACTGGGAATCGATGTTCGCACAGTGGGCGATATGGGTTCTATGCCTGACACCCTTCCGATATTTTTATGGCCAGAAGTACCTCTTAATTTTGAAACATTGGCGATTATCTTCCCATATTCTACCGCACTCGCCGCTGTTGGGCTTTTAGAGTCGTTTATGACGGCAACCATTTTGGATGACATGACAGATACCGACAGCGATAAAAACCGTGAAGCTAAAGGGCAAGGAATCGCAAACATTGCCTCTGGATGTATGGGCGGAATGGCAGGATGTGCGATGATAGGGCAATCTGTAATCAATATAAAATCAGGCGGTCGTGGTCGTATTTCAACGCTCATGGCAGGAGTCTTGCTCCTCATTATGGTCGTTTTTATGTCTGATTTAATCAAGCTTATCCCAATGGCGGCACTTGTTGCTGTTATGATTATGGTCTCTATCGGTACATTTAGTTGGCCTTCTGTAAAAGGGCTGAAAACTCTACCACTTTCTACAAATATTGTAATGATTTCTACCACTCTCGTGGTCGTTTTAACGCATAATTTGGCACTAGGCGTATTGACTGGTGTGTTACTTGCATCTCTGTTCTTTGCAAATAAAATAAGCCACTTTATGTATTGCACCAAATCATTTAAAGCAACAAGCAACACAAGAATTTACAAATTTGTTGGTCAAATCTTTTTCAACTCTGCAGATCGTTTTACAGATGAGTTTGATTATAAAGAAGAGGTCAAAAGAGTTATTATTGATGTCACACATGCTCACTTTTGGGATATTACCGCTGTTTATGCACTTGATAAAGCAGTGATTAAGCTCCGAAACATGGGAAAAGAGGTCGAAGTCATCGGCAAAAACCAAGCGACACAAACCATCATCGACCGTTTTGGTGTGCATGACAAACCAGATGAGATTGAAAAGGTCTTGGGAGGGCATTAATGCCTTCTCAAAACGGCATAAATTTCAAATTTTAGCAGCTCTTAATTCAAAACCTGCATTACTTACGCACAAGTAGTGTTTTTTTTACATGTATTCCCAATATCTTCATTCAATCTTCATTTTCAAAAAATACAATTACACATGGCTCAAAATATTATAATCATAGATGATAATCCGCACAATATCAAAGTTGCTTCATTGGTACTTTCAAAAGAGGGCTACAATGTTTACTCTGCACTCTCTGTAAAAGAGGGTTTACATGTTATGAAAACGTATAAAATATCACTCGTTTTGATGGACATAAATATGCCTAAAATTGATGGCTTTGAGGGTGTAAAACTAATCAAAATGGATGAACAGTTGAGATACATTCCCATACTTATGGTCACAGCACTCTCCACAAAAGATGATGTGATAAAAGCTCTCAAAGCTGGAGCTGACGATTACCTAGTAAAACCCTACAACATCAAAGATTTAGTAACAAAAACAAAGCATTTAACGAGCATCAGTGCTTTTATCGAAAAATGGTGTACGCACCATTTTGAACTCAATCAAACTATAAACTTAGATACTATTTTACTTGACTAGTGTATGTCTGACATGTAATTTACAACATTTAGAGCTAAAATATGCTAATACGCCGCAAAACTTCATCCACACTCAAAATTATTTTTTATTTATACTCTTTATAAATTCTACTGCATTATCGCCTCGTAAATAATCCGCTGTTTTTAACAATCCATCATTTAGATACTTTGCGTTGTACCCTTTCATAGTCAAATAAATTCTTGCTAAATTGGCTCTATCATTCTTTTTTACTTTTGAGTATCTCAAACTCTGCTTTTAGCTCTGCGTATCTCTCTTCATCAAGAGTTTGAATATTTTTTAAAATCTCATTCTCCTCTTGAAACTGATGTTCGATAAGGTCATAATTTGCTATTTTTATACCTCCTACAAAATGCTCAGGAAGTTTTTTCAAAGCGAATTCAAATTGCCCTAAATGATAATTCAAAGAGAGTTTTTTGGTATATTTGTCATATGCAAACCAAAAGCCGCATGCCAAGATTGAAACCGTAAAAAGGGTGATGAGTGATTTAA
>JAUSKV010000001.1 GCA_030646745.1 Sulfurimonas sp.
AAATCAACAAATATACTATAATATTAACATAGAAATTAGATAGTTAATTTATAAGGATTTGTAAAATGGTAAAGTATGCTCAAAACGAACTTTTCTCAATCACCGATTTTACTAAACAGATTGGCAGTGCTGTAAATAGTATCAAAGAACATTCTCTTGAAAAAATAGGAATACTCAAAAATAATAGGCTTGAAGCAGTTGTAATTTCAACTGATGAGTATGAAAGACTCAAAGAGTATGAAGAGAGATTTGAATTAGCAGAACATACAGAGATATATAATATTGTTCAAGAACGAAAAAAAACTCCACTATCTGAATATATCTCTATGGAAGATATGGCAAAAAAATTTAATATTGATTTGAATACACTGTAATCTATGTATGAAATCAAATATCATCCGCTTTTAGAAGAGGATTTAAAACAACTTAATAATTTCGTTCGTCTTGAAGTTTTCAAAAAATTGAAAAAAATTCAACAATCACCTGAACTTGGTTTGCCTCTTGGCAACAAAAATAATATGAACTTTACAGGTTTAAAAAAAGTATATGTCGCTAAAAAACAAGTGAGAATCGTTTATGAAATCATAAATGATATTTTAGTGGTTCATATTATTGCCATTGGAAAAAGAGAAGATATGGAAGTTTATAAACAAGCGGAGCAAAGAAGATAAATTCAAAAAGTTTCTTGACTTTTTGAATTTTATTTGAAGTGTAAGTAAGATTATTTCCAACAGTAGGTTTATTGACTTCTCCAGTCATCGCAATAAGACTGCAAGACTGCCTAAGGCAATCTCCTCTCCTTAAAAGTTTTCCCAAACATCACCGTGTTTTTTTTGCACCTGCAATTGCTTTAACAGTAGCAATATAGCTACTGTTAATTACCTAAAAACCATACTTTAAAAATAAGCATTAATCATGAAATATACATTTTGCTGTACTGCATCTTTTTTTGCAGGTTCACCAAAGTGCCAGCCACTTCCTGTATAATCTTCCGTAACCTGTAAAAATCCAAGTCTTGAAGATACATATCTATTCCATGGCTGCGTGTAGTAAACTTCTACTGCATTACCTCTTGTTGCCAACTTATTATAAACATCTTCCGAGCCTTGTGTACCGCTAAACCAATATTTATCACCTTGGTTATATTCAAGACCAAATTTTGCATCATTTAATAATGCTACTTTATATTTAGTCCCTATATGAAACGCACTTCCATCTCCATCTATCATCGCGCCATTAGCGTATGTATCGTCTGAAAAAGGGGTGTAAGTAACTTTTGTATTATTTCCTGAAGGTTTTGAAAATGCTAAATGAGCAAATGCATCAAAGTTGCCGCCCGCTATGCTTCTTACTTCTAGTCCTGTCCCGTAATTTATAATGCTACCCATTGATTTTGCAGTAGCCATTGCAGATTCAGGTGCAGCAGTCGAACCTAAGTATGGCTGAGCTTTTATCTTGCCTAACGAATCAACACCGACATAAGCAGTATTGTCTCCCATCATTGGTAATTTCGTTTCAAAAAACAGACCTGCTACATCCATATTATGGATTGTTTCACGATTACATTGATAATAAAATTGGTCAGCATTTTTTGTATATGCTTTAGCTAAAATTGCTCTTAACCAATTATCTCCGCCTACATTAGCAGACGCTGCAACACCGTAGCTTGTCATATCAAACATCAAACTAGGAAATACTGATTTTCTAGGAGTATCTTCTATCAAACTTGAACTCATACCGCCTGATGTCGGTAAAATACCGGCTGAAAAAATGAAATTTTTATTGATTGCATAGTCTAAGTAAGCTTTATCAATATCAAGTTCAGTTTTAGCTACAGAATGAGATGCTGTTATATCTTTACTTAAGATACATATTCTTTGATCATTTTGTGAATTATGTGTTATTCCTATACGACCCGTAAATTTAACATTATCTGTTATGTCTGTTAACATGTTCAGTCTAAGCCTTACAGAAAGCTGAGGATCGTAATGTTTAGTATATGCTTCATTACCGTTAACCAACTCGCCTCTGCTAGTACTTTTTGAAGATGAAGCATACGAAGTGTTAGGCGTAATCCCATTATTCTCATAGTCAAATTTATCAGCTCTTAAATTTAATTCCGGAGAAAATTTGATTTTATCTGATAAAGATTTTGTCTCAACTTTTTCTACTATGGCTGTCAGTTCATCTATCTGTTTTTGTAAATCTGCTTCACTTGCTTGCAAACTCATTGTTAATAACGAAGTTGCCATAATGCTTAATGCAATTTTGTTCATTTTTATCCTTTTTTTCATTTTTACATACCAGGAACTGTCGGACTGTCTGAGTCTGCAGCATGGTTAACACAAAATTTAAGTAGTTCATCTTTATCTGCACTACTAATGCCTTTTATACCTAAGGTCGCCAGCTTTTCTTCATTTGCAAATATCTTTTCCCATTGAATTTTTGCTTTTGTCGGAGGAACCACTTTATATTTAATGGCTAAATCTTTTCCATCAGCAAACAAAGAGCTTGTTATCAGCAAAGTCATTAAACTTATTATAATTAATCTCATGTATTTCCTTGTTTTGTTTTATTTTAAAGTTTGTGATTGAAATATTGATAAGGAGTAGAGTCATGCACAAATATGGAATGAAAAAGAATCTTATAAGCGATAGAAAATCGAAGCATTTTTTGAGAAGGGTTGTTTTTTATATTTTTGATTAAAGCAAAAAAGTGGGATTTGAATTTAGAGATAGATTTTTTAGTGTAAAGATAGAGATAGAAGGAGTATTTAGAGTAAACTAGATTGTGATAAC
>JAUSKV010000003.1 GCA_030646745.1 Sulfurimonas sp.
GAGAGCATGCACATCGGAGTGCTTGGAGTTTTTGAAAAACCCTACGGATCAGGGCATCCAAAGTACAAAGAGCTTTATGAGAGAATTGTCTCAGATATCAGGGTAATGTCGGATGTGAAGGTTATTCGCAGATGGAACCACGCGCATTATGAAAGAGAGTTCAAAACTCTCCAAGAGATAAAGTGCGTAAACGAGTGCAGATTTGTTTTGATTGGCTCATCCACTGGCGGTCCTACTATTCTTCACACTATCCTAAAAGCACTGCCTGCCGATTACCCTTTGCCGATTTTGATTGCACAGCATATGAGCAGAGATTTTATCGAGACCTTTATAGAGTGGCTGAATGAGCAGTGTGCTCTGCATGTAAAAAAGGCTGAGGATGGGGAGAAAATCAGTGCCGGAGTTGTCTATATTGCCCCTGCCTCCTATCATCTCACCTTGAAAAATAACAGAATCAGACTCTTTGAGGCAGAAAAAAGTGAGCTCTTTGTTCCCTCAGTCTCCAAACTCTTCTCTTCTATAAGCAAGCAGAATGCGGGCGAAGCAGTGGCTATTTTGCTCTCAGGAATGGGAGATGATGGTGCAGATGCAATCACTAAACTTAAACTCTATGGCGGGGTTACAATTGCGCAAAATGCAGAGACCTCCGTAGTTTTTGGGATGGCGAATGAAGCGATTAAAAAAGGTGGAATAGAGTATATTTTATCGCCTCAAGGGATTGCGGAGTTTTTGCTGAGCATAAAAATTGAAAAAAAGGATATTTAATGGAAAGCCAAACATATAGAAAAATAAACATATCTATTCTTGTGGTTGAGGATAGTCTGACACAAGCAGAGGAGATTCGCTATTTTCTTGAAGAGAGTGGTTACAATGTGGATGTTTGTCACGATGGAAAGGAGGCGTTTGAGTGGCTTTTGAGTGCAAAAAAATTGCCCGATATTATTGTGAGCGATATAGTGATGCCACATCTCGATGGGTATGAACTTTGTAAAAAAATCAGAGCAGATGAGAAACTCAAAAACATCCCCGTGATTCTTCTCACTTCACTCTCAGAGCCGCATGACATCATCAAAAGTATCGAAGCGGGAGCAAATAAGTTTCTTACCAAACCCTTTGACCATAAACGCCTCCCAGAAGTGATAGATGAACTCTACATAAACACCCAACGAAGATGCGTTGATAATATGGAGATGGGAATTCGGCTTATGTTTGGCGGAAATGATTTTTTAATAACCGCAAATAAAATTCAGATACTAGACCTTCTACTATCGAGCTATGAGGACTCCTACTACAAAAATCTTCAGCTTCAAGAGAGCCGAAGTGCACTTGAACGCTTAAATGCAGAACTTGAGCAAAAAGTGCAGGAGCGCACAAGAGAGCTAAAAATTCAGGAGGAGAATTATAGAACACTCAGTGAACACACTCCGGATTTGATTGTAAGAGTAGATAAAAATTTGAATTTCGTCTATCTCAACAGGGCGGTTGAAACGCTCTTTGGTATTCCTCGTGAGCTGTTAATCGGTCAACCGACGAGTAAACTGGATGAGGTTATGATAGATTGTGCATGTAGCGATGATGTCGGCGAAGTTTTTAAGACTCAAAAAGAGATGCGAAAAGAGATGAAAATTCAAACTTCCGAGGGCATAAAATGGTTAGATTCCGCATTTGTTCCCGAGTATAATGAGAGCGGTGAATTAGAGTATGTTTTAGAGGTCTCTCGCGATATAACACAGCAAAAAAAAGTTGAAGAGCAGCTCAAAGAGAAAGATAAAATGATGATGATTCAATCTCGTCAAGCGGCTATGGGGGACATGATTGCTATGATTGCCCATCAGTGGAGACAGCCTCTCTCCATTATGGCGATGGAAAATAATAACCTTAAAGTATCTATCGGGTTTGAAGAGGAGATAACTGCCGATATGCTGCTAAAACATGTTGAGATTATCGATACACAGGTGCAGCACCTCTCACAAACAATTGATGATTTTAGAAACTTTTTTCAGCCTCATCAAGATAAAGAGAGTGTGACAACCGCAGAGATGATAGAAAAAAGTATGAAATTAATGCGCAAAAGTTTGGAAAATAAAAATATTGAGGTGGTCGTTGAAAATAGAAGCGAGAGAGAACTTTTGATTTTCTCAAACCTTCTGCTTCAAGTTTTTATCAACCTTATTAACAATGCAAAAGATATAATCAATGAAAAAAAGATTCCAAATGCTAAGATAGTTATAAAATGCTACGACACGGAGAAGTCAACCGTAATAAACATCTGTGATAACGGCGGTGGAATTCCAAAAAATATCATGGATAGAGTCGGAGAGCCCTATTTTACGACAAAAAAAGCCAATGGTACGGGTTTGGGAATTTACATGTCAAAAACAATTGTAACAGAACACCTAGATGGAGAGCTAAAGTGGGAGAACAAAGAGGAGGGAGTCTGTTTTACCATCACTCTTAAAATTGCACCGGAGATTCAGCAGAGCGAACAGGGGGAATTGAGATGATATGGATGCGCTTTATAGTTATATTCTTGATTTTTTCTAGTTTGATATTAGAAGCTCAGCTTTATCACAAATCACTAAAGGGTGTTATATTAAAATCGGCAGGTGAATATGACTATCCTCCTTTTTCTATTGTTACACAAAATAGAAAAGCGGATGGTTTTTCTATTGAGCTGTTGAGAAGCAGTGTACAGGCAATGGGAGGTGATGTTGAATTTGATGTAGATATATGGGACACAATAAAACAAAAACTTAAAAATGGGGAAATTGATGTACTTCCTATAATGGGCAGAACAGAAGAAAGAGCAAATAATTATGACTTCAGTACTCATTATCTCGCACTGCATGGGACAGTTTTCACACGCAGTGATGACACAAGAATCAAAACCCTTGAAGATTTAAAAGATAAAGTCATAGTTGTCATGAAAGGTGATTATGCGGAAGAGTATGCTCGAAGTAAAAATATTGGTAAAGAAGTTGTAACTTTTGATAGTTGTGAGTTGGCTTTTAAGGCACTCTCATCTGGTAAATATGATGTTGTTCTTATACAAAAACTTGTAGGTATAAGTTTGGTACATAGTTTGAATTTAAAAAATATAAAATCATCCGATGGTATAATTGAAGATTTTAGACAAGATTTTTGTTTTGCAGTAAAAAAGGGTGATTCAGACCTGCTTGCTCTCTTAAATGAAGGGCTTGCAATAGTTGTAGCTGATGGTACATATGACAAACTTTATATGAAATGGTTTCATGATGTAGTTGAAATTTCATTCATGGATACAACACTTTTCAAAAAATTGGTATTCATGGTGATTTTAATGCTGCTTGGATTACTGCTCTCTTACTTTTGGGTTAAGACTCTTAAAAAGCAAGTTCATCAAAAAACTATGGAGTACATAGAGCTAAATCAAACACTTGAATCTCGTATTGAAAAAGCACTTACCGATTTAAAACAAAAAGAAGAGGTAATGATAATACAGTCTCGCCACGCAGCAATGGGAGAGATGATAAGTATGATAGCACATCAATGGCGCCAACCTATTTCAAGCATAGCTATGGGAGCAAATAACATGATTGTAGATTTGGCTTTAGGGAAGATTGATAAAGATTCTTTAAGTGAATTAGCATTAGATATTATCAATCAGACACAGCACTTATCTAAGACAATAGATGATTTTAGAAATTTTTTTAAGCCAAATAAAATACGTGAGAATATAAATGTTTGTTCCGTACTTGAGGATGCCCTCTTAATCATAGGTGATTCTTTTGTTAATAATAATATTGTAATTGAAAAAGAGTTCGATTGCCGAACTCTTATTGCAACATATTCAAGAGAATTGCTTCAAGTATATTTAAATATACTAAAAAATGCTAAAGAGGCACTACTAGAAAATAAAATTAAAGATGCTACAGTAGTCATTAGAATCACAGAAGATAATAATAGTGTTATCACAACTATTTGTGATAACGCCGGTGGTATAAAACCTGAATTACTTACAAAAATATTTGAGCCTTACTTTACAACGAAAGATGAAGAAAACGGTACCGGACTAGGCTTATATATCTCTAAAATAATTGTATATAAACATCTTAACGGCAGGTTAAGTGTAAAGAATAGTGATAACGGTGCTTGTTTTAGTGTTGTATTGCCAAAGCATTTAAGTGATAGTGTAACAAAAAGAAGGGGAGACAAAAATGATTTCAATTGAGGAACTAAAAGAGCTGGCGCAGAACTATACAGTACTGTATGTTGAGGATGACGAAGAGCTTCGCAACGGTGTTGTCCATTATTTAAGAAATTTTTTTAAAGAGGTAAAAAGTGCCGTAAATGGAGAAGAGGGACTTCTCTTATATAAAGAGTCGATGTACGATATTGTTATCACAGATATTGGGATGCCTAAAATGAATGGACTCGAAATGGCACTTAAAATGAGAGAGATAAATGCAAGACAAGAGATTTTGATTGTTTCAGCGTATTCAGAAAGTAGCCTTATTATGGACTCTATCGAGATAGGGGTGAGTGGATATATCGTAAAACCTATTGATTTTAGAAAAATTAATGATGTGTTATATAAAGTGCTTTATAAACTTGAAGCATTCAAGGAAAATGAGCTTTATAAAACAAATCTTGAAAAGTTAGTTGAACTGGGGGTTCAAGAGCAGCGTCAAAATTATGAAAAAACTATACTCTCTCTGGTTTCGATGATAGAAAAACGCGATACTTATACAGGCGGGCATTCACAGCGTGTTGCAAATTACTCAAAACTTATTGCTGCAGAGATGGGATACGATGAAGAGAAATGTAATCTTGTCTATCGGGCAGGTATCCTGCATGACATTGGTAAAATCACTACACCGGATTCTATACTTTTGAAACCGGGTAAATTGAGTAATTTGGAGTATCATATAATCCAAGAGCATGTGCAAATGAGCAGTGAAATACTTGCCCAAATACCAATGTATAAAGAGTTTATAGATATTATTTTAGCGCATCATGAGCACTATGATGGTTCTGGTTATCCAAATGCTTTAAAAGGTGATGCAATTCCGGAACTGGCTCAAATAATGATTGTGGCTGATGCTTTCGATGCTATGACTACCAGCCGCATTTACAAAGCTCGTAAAAGTATTGATACAGCTATCCAAGAGTTACAAACGCTTAGCGGAACTCATTTTTCTCCATTAGTAGTTGAGAATGCTGTAAAAGTGCTTTCCCATGTTAATGTTAGCAAAGAAATATCACAGCTGCCAGAATCTGAACTTGAACAGGAGAGATTTGCCTATTTTTACAAAGATCAAGTTACTGATTTGCATAACGCAACGTATCTTGATTTAATTCTACTGAAAAATATAGATAGCCAAAAATATACCAATATATCTATAATATTTTTGCATAATTTTTCCCATTATAATGCAAATCACGGTTGGATTTTCGGTGATAAGTTTTTAAATCAATTTGCAAATTTATTAAAAGCAAGATATCCGAAAGAGTTACTATTTAGAATAAATGGCTCTGATTTTGTCGTAGTTAAAACAGAAGCATGTACTATAGATATAAATGAGTTTGCTGCAAAAGATCCACTTTTAGGAAGCTAAGTGACAATAAGCGTAAAAGAGTTTGATATTACAGCGCAAGATATAACCTCGCTATTAAAATTTGAAAATATTATTTTAGAGAAATAATCTTACTACAATAGAGGCAGAGAGTCTAAAGATTTTTTTGTATCTTGAATGGGTGAAATATCTACTTTTTTGCTATAATTTCTAGATGTTAAAACTACTGAAAAAACTTTTTTACCTTCTGTTTATGCTTGCGTTAATTTCAATAATCTCATTTTTGGCTATTCACTCCGCACCCAATAGTTTTTTTGCCGGAGGTGAACTTAATCCAAATATGACAAAAGAAGCGATTGAACAGTTAAAGGCTGTTTACGGGCTTGATAAATCA
>JAUSKV010000007.1 GCA_030646745.1 Sulfurimonas sp.
GAATCCCTAAAAGCTCGGATGGAAATTCTTTATATATTTTTATCCCTCTATAAATTATAGAATTATTTGTAAATTGTGCTAAAAGTTCTGCTTCTTTTTTGTATAAATTTTTATCAATAAAACTATGAAGTTCACTCTTTAAATGTTTATAATGAAAATAATGTACGAATTCAAAAAGCTCTATATAAATATTTTTAAATTGAGCTTTATTGAAATCATATTCAAAATGTGTGATTGCATTTCTACAATCAACTGCTCTTGTTATAATCTTTTCTTCTTTAATATCAATATTTATATTTGCAATATTTTTTAATCTTTCTAAACCTTGCAACAAGGAGACTGTATTCTTCTGTTTGTCTATATTTTCATAGATTAAAATTTCATGCTCAATTCGTAATACTTCTTTTATAAGTAGCTCTAAGCCTTGTATTAAGTGCAAAATTGCAAATGACCAATAAAGAGGCTTTTTTTTGAGCTTTGCCTGAATTTAGAATAGATTCATTTATAAAATTGTAAGCATTACTAGCTAGGTTTTGTTTATTCAATTTATTGCTTCCTTTAGAATAATATTATTTATCAAACGAGTATTCTTTATTGTGAAAATATTTATATAAGTTTTTATTTTGATTTTCAAAATTTTCTTTTTGAATTTGTTCTATTTCTAAAGTATCTTTTAATCTTTTTATTTCTTCATCAGTATAATATTTTTCAAATAAGTTTTTGACTATTTTTATATCAAATATTTCATCATATATACGCCTATGTCCTATTAATTCAGGTTTTTGCTTCATTACATTAGATATTAACTTTTCAAATTTTCGATTATTTTTTAAATTTAATTCACATTTAGCAAGGTACAAATCTAAAAAGACACCATCAGTATTTGGATAGTTCTTTTTATAGTCTTGAATGGTTTTTTTACATTGTTTATAATTTTTACTAAAATAAAAACAAATTATTTTATTTTGAAAATTTGACTTATTAGGTAATTTATGTGTGTAAATTATGGTTGTAATTAATTCAATATAAAGTAAATATAGTTGATAAAAATTATCTGTTTCAAAATCCATTGGACTTATATCAAGTTGCATTTTTTCTATTTGTTGTCGAATTTTTCCTAATAGTAAAATTTCATCATCAGAACAATAGTCATATAATGAAATAATATGTTGTAATAAAATATTTGTTTTAGTTAAATAGTTTTTTAATTTATCCCCAATTATTATTAAATGTGAACTAATTTCTTTGTCATTTAAATATCTTCTGCTAGGTATTTTATTTTGTAGTGCAATATGAAAGTCTTTTTTTGTCAATTGACCACCTCTCATTTTATCTTGATAATAAGACGGTCCATTCTCAGTATGCCTAAAAATTAAATCAAAAGTAAAATTTAATTGAGCATACACTAAGTTCATATCTGTTTCAATAATAGGTCTAAGCTTATTTTTTCTTTTATTTAACGGAATTGTTACAAATATATAGTGAAAAATGAGAGCAGCAACCATTGATAATAAAATGCTTTCAAAAAAATTACTCTTAACTACACAGAATAGTAGCTCTAATTTATCCATATAATAAATTTTAAATATATTTTCAAGCATTTCAATTCTACTTTTAAGTTTTAATGTATAAACATTATACTAACAAAAGATAAAAAGATTGAATAATATGATAGATTGCAATAGAATGAGATAATATGGCTACCTCTTCCCTTTAAACTGCTCTTCCAAAGCTTTTAGCTCATCGGCGTTTTGTTGCGCTTTTTTTACCGCTTCTTCAAACGCAAAGCCTTTCATAACTATTTCGTATAAATGCAGTTTTTCTTTTCGCCAGTTTCTTAGAGTTACAGGGCTAATCTCCAGATACCCTGCCATATCTCTTTGGGTCATATTTCATTCCTTGACTTTTGATTTCATTTTGTCTATAATTTTTGCATAAGTATTTGGGCTGGAAGTTTACTTCTTTGCTCGCCCCTTGGGGGCAACTTATACTATCCTATAAAATTTCTCATTTTTTCTTCGATTTCAAGTTGCAATGTTTTTGATACAAAGGTTCTGATAATCTTTTTAATCCTTTTTTTCTTATCAATACTTCTTAGATGATTTATTTTTATAGTCGTTTTATGTTGTACCATATGCCCATATAAATTTGTATCGATTATAATATTTGTCGGGTAATTTTCGTCGTCTTGTTTATAAGTCGTAAGCGGTACTACAAGAATTTCATCTGCTTTTACTTCTTTTCCTACAACAATAGCCATATGTTTATAGCAAAATTCACAACCTAAATTTATGCCATAGTCGTAGCTATTTTCATCGTCATAATTTAATGAGTCTTTATGATTTCCAAATTCTACCAATACTAAAGAGTATTTGTTTAAATCTGCCCATCTTATATTTGCCATTGAGCATACCTTATTTTATTTTTTTGTATTGTATCAAAAAAATAGATAAAGCAAAATATTTTTGTTTATTTTCTACAAAAAAGAAAAATATTAACTATTAAAGTTTATTTTTTAATTCGAATTTTTCTTTTATCGAGAGTGCTTTTTCATAAGATTCTTTTGAAGATTCAACTATTTCATCAAAGGCAAAGCCTTTCATAACTATTTCGTATAAAAATGGCTTATCTTTACGCCAGTTTCTGAGTGTTCTAGGGTCAATTTCTAATAATCTTGCCATGTCTTGCTGTGTTATTTTCATTTGAAAACTCTACATGAAAAAATATATTAAAAAAATTCGGAAGCATATGTATTAAATTTCTTGCATTAACGGAAATATATGTATATAATAAAAAACTTTTCGGAATTAAATTCCTAAATATTTTAAAATATGAGAAAACAAATGGCTTTATCACTTATAGAAGAGTTACCTAAAATCGTAAAAGAGGGTCGTGCGGAAGCTGAGAGAATTTTGGAAAGAATCAATAGCGGAAATGCTCTTGCACTTCAAACAAATGAGTTGGTTTTGCCATCCAAAGATATTAGTGGGCTTTATCGTGGGCAATTGCCTAGTATGGACGAAGAGAGTGAGTGGAAAAACCGCCTTATCTATGGAGACAATATCTTAGTCATGCAAGGGCTTTTAGCGGGTGACCCTGCAAGTGGGTTAGAGTCTATTCGAGGCAAAATCGACCTTATATACATCGACCCGCCTTTTGATAGCAAAGCAGACTACCGTACAAAAATCACACTTCCAAATATCAATCTCAATCAAAAACCAACCGTCATAGAGCAGTTTGCCTATGCCGATACATGGAAAGACGGGACGGTTTCGTATCTTAAGATGATTTATCCCCGTTTAGTTTTAATGCGTGAGCTTTTGAGTGAGAAAGGGTCTATTTATGTGCATATTGACTGGCATGTGGGGCATTATGTGAAAATTTTATTGGATGATATTTTTGGGAAAGAGAATTTTGTTAATGAAATAGTTTGGCACTATGAAAAATGGACAGCTGGAAGTAAATCACTACAAAAAAATCATGATGTAATTTTTGTATTCAAAAAGAATAACAAAAATATATTTAATGAACAAAAAGAGATTACAGAAAATTTAAAATCAAAATATGAAAAAGGATATTTAATTGGTGGAGGAAATGGCAGTAGTGGTTTAGTTGTTTACGATAAAGACAATCCAAATGTTAGAAAAATGATAGCAAGTGAAAAATATATTGTTCATTATGCTGAAATGGATGGTAAACCATTAAGTGATGTTTGGAAAATACCTTTTATTAACCCAGTTGCTCATGAAAGATTAAATTATTCTACTCAAAAACCAGAAAAGCTTTTAGAACGAATCATAAAAGCCTCATCCAACGAAAACTCCATAGTAGCCGACTTCTTCGGTGGAAGCGGTACAACCGCCGCAGTTGCCGAAAAACTAGGTCGCCGTTGGATAAGCTCCGACATTGGCAAACCTTCAATTATGGTTCAGCGAAAACGCCTCATCGACAATGAAGTCAAACCATTTCTTTACCAATCAATCGGTGATTATCAAAAAGAGGCACTTGAAAGTAGTCGCATGTTTAAGCGCATAGGGGATTTATCTCAAGTTATTATCTCACTTTTTGTGGACGATAGCGGAAGTGGGGCTCTCAGTTTTGGGGAGGAACATCCTCAAAACTTAGGCTACATCAAAGATAAAAAAACTTTGGTTTTTATAGACAGTCCTAGCAAAATGACTGGCAGAGCGACGCTCAAAAAAGCGATAGAACTTCGTGACAATTTTCTTGGAGGCTGGGATAAAGTGGTGGTTTTAGGATGGAACTTTGCTTATGACATCAGTAGTGCTATCAATGATTTGGCAGACAACAAACTTGAAGTTTTAGTCATCCCACCTGATTTACTCGACAAGCTCAAAACAAAAGCGACTTACAAAAAACTTGTAGAAAGTGGAAAAATACGATTTAGTTCACTCCAATACTTGACTATAAAACCCATAGAGAAAAAAGCGTATGACAGTGAACTTGAAGAGCTAACGATTAGACTTGATAACTACATCTTACTCTCTCCCGATAACATCCCACTCGATGATGCAGACAAAAAATCACTCCAAGAACTTCTGGCGCATGACCCGCTCGCACTTATAGAATATTGGAGTATCGACCCCGATTTTGACGGTGTGACTTTTAGAAGTAAGTGGCAAGATTATCGTGAAAATATCGCAAACGATAATGACCCTTTACATGTAGTATATTCTGCAAAAATCATGGTGGCACGAAAAGAAAAAAGAGTGGTAAGCGTCAAGGCTGTTGATGTGTTTGGTTTTGAGTCTGTTGTAAAAGTGGAGGTGTAAAATGGCGACACCTATTAACACACTCACGGGCGATATTCCTTTACAGCTTGCACAAAAAATTTCACAAATAGTAAACGACATGTGGAGTGAGAATGCTTTTTTCGATAAAGTTACTCCTGTCACGGCTGATTTACTGAAGTTTTGGTTTTGTGAACCACACACTACACAAAGAGAGAGTAATTTTCACAGAAGGCAAAAACAGGCAATTTTAAACACCATCTATCTGCATGAGATTTTAAAAGTCAATAGTGTTTTGGAAATTTACGAGAAGATAGATAAAGAACTGATACCAAAATTTAACCACACACTTTTAGCTAAAGAGAAATACAAAGTGCCAAAATATGCCATGAAGATGGCAACGGGAACAGGTAAAACTTGGGTGATGAACGCACTTTTTATCTGGCAGTATCTAAACGCAAGAGCCGAAAAAGAGAAGAGCGGAAGATTTACAAAAAACTTTTTACTTATCGCTCCGGGACTTATCGTATATGAGCGATTGCTTGATAGCTACATGGGAAAAGAGAAAGAAGATGGAAGCCGTGATGTAAACACAAGCGATATTTTTAAAAACAAAGAGCTTTTTTTACCGCAAAGATATGAGATAACCATCAAAGCATTTTTGCAAAGTAGCGTAGTCAAAAAAGATGAGATAGGCAAAAAAGTGACAAGTGATGGATTTATAGCCATTTCAAATTGGCACTTGTTTATGTCTAAAGAGGAAGAAAAAGAGGAGATAAGCCCACTTGAAGACCCAAGCGGAGTGATAGCCGACATTTTTCCCGCTCGTCCCGGAATAAGTGCCGGAAATAGTTTAGAGCAACTTGATAGTGCTTATTTTAGTGGTGGAGAGATAGAGTATTTGGCGGAGCTTGATGATTTGGTAGTTATGAATGACGAAGCACATCATATACACGAAAATAAATCTGCGGGAGAGATTCAAGAGGTTGAGTGGCAAAAATCTCTTAATTTTATTGCCAAAAGTAAAGGTGCAAAGTTTGTTCAAATAGATTTTTCAGCCACACCCTATGACACCACAGGAAGTGGACAAAAACGAACCAAACATTACTTTCCACATGTCATTGTTGATTTTGATTTAAACGCTGCTATAAAAGATGGACTTGTTAAAATGATAACCATCGATAAGAGAAAAGAGCTTTCAACTTTAGAGCTTGACTTTAAAGCACTTCGAGATGAGGGAACAAACAAAGTTATTGGGCTGAGTGATGGTCAAAAAGTGATGATTCAAGCGGGATTTACGAAGCTGAAAATTTTGGAAACAGATTTTTCAAAGCTTGATAATTCCAAACATCCAAAAATGCTTATCATGTGTGAAGAGACAGAAGTTGTCCATTTTGTGGAAGAGTTTTTAGTTGAAATTGGACTAAAAGAGGATGATTTTATGGGCGTTCACTCAAAGAAAAATGGAGAAATTCCAAAAGAGGAGTGGGATAGACTTAAACAAAAACTTTTCAATATTGACACCTATGAAAATCCAAAAGTTATCATTTCAGTTTTAATGCTCAAAGAAGGATTTGATGTAAGTAATGTTTGCGTTATCGTTCCGCTTCGCTCAAATCAATCCTCTATTTTACTAGAACAAACTATCGGGCGTGGGCTTCGTTTGATGTTTAGAGAACGAGAGTTTGAAGATGAAAAAAATGAAAATCGTGCGAGAGTCTTAAAACAAAAACTTAGCCCTAGTTCCTATTTAGATGTTTTAAGTATCGTCGAGCATCCAGCATTTAGTCAATTTTACGCTGATTTGCTTCCTGAAGATGGGTTTGGTTTTGATGAAAATGAACCAAAAGAGGGAACTTCAACGGGCGACATGATAAAAGTGGGTTTGAAAGAGAACTTTGCGGAATATGACATGGCATTTTTGGAGATAATTAAAGAGGAAGAGGAAGAGTTGAATACCCCATCTTGGCATGTGGAAGATTTAGAACCATACACTTTTCACAGTTTGGAACAGCTCAAATCATGGACAACAAAAGGAGAGGTATTTCACTCTGAAGAACTTACTGTAAAAACAACTTTTGGAGACTATGCGATAAGTGCTAATTTATTTACAGCCAATAGTTACAATGAATATTTACAAAAGATTTTAGAGATTTTAACGCATAAAATGGGGCAGTTAAAAGTTAAAGGGCATAATCGAGCTTTGCCTTCAATGCAAATTTATCAACCGCAACTGTTGAGCATACTTGATAAATATATAAGAGAGAGACTTTTTTCGCAAACTTTCAATCCTTTTGTGGATGAAAATTGGCGTGTTTTAATGCTAAAAAATGCAAACATTACACCTCATATTACAAACGGAATTCAAAGACTTATTCACGATATGCAAAACTCTACAACTACTATA
>JAUSKV010000009.1 GCA_030646745.1 Sulfurimonas sp.
GAATCGACGAGTGATTGGATATGGGAAGTTGACTCTAAAGGTGCTTACACATATGTCAGCCAAAATATCGAAGTGCTGCTAGGATACAAACCTCAGGAAATAATCGGGAAGTCTCCTTTTGACCTTATGCCTGCAGAAGAAGCCCAGCGAGTCGGCAATGTATTTAAAGAATTCCTTGATAAATGCGCACCGCTTTCTGCGATAAAGAATATCAATATCTGCAAGGACGGTTCTTTAAAAATTCTGGAGACGAGCGGTATCCCTTTTTTTAACCAGAATGGTCAATTGCTAGGCTATCGCGGTATTGACAGAGATATAACTGAACGCGAACGCGCTGAGCAAAATTTGTATGAGAGCGAGGAAAAATTCCGAACTATTACCTCTTCAGCCCAAGATGCTATCATCATGATGAACAACGATGGAAAAATTTCCTATTGGAACGAGGCAGCCGAAAAAGTATTCGGATATTCCCAAAAAGAAGCGATAGGGCAAATATTACATACATTTATCACACCAGAGAGGTTTCTTGCGGCACATAAAATCGGTTTCAGCCATTTCAAAAAAACAGGAGAAGGTCCAGCTATCGGCAAGAGGCTTGAACTGACCGCTTTGAGAAAAGACGGGACGGAATTTCCTATAGAGCTCTCACTCTCGGCAGTCAAGAAAAATAATCAATGGAATGCCATCGGCATACTTCGCGACATTACTGAGCGAAAAGAGATGGAAAAAGAGCTCAGACTCAAAGATGAGATGATGATTGCACAGGCAAAACAGGCAGCTATGGGTGATATGATTGCAATGATTTCCCATCATTGGAGACAACCTCTTGCCGTAATAGGCTTTAGTATTAACGATCTTATATTATCTATTGCACTAGGAGAGGAGATAACAACAGACTCTTTAGAAAATCTTAATAAACAAGTAGAAGAACTTGCTGAGATTATAAGTAAATTTAGCGACTATTTTAGACCAAAGCAATCACAAGAGCAGACAACTATAGAAGATGTTTTAAAGAGTGCCCTTGACATTATCGGCACGAATTTAGAGAACGAAAAAATTACACTCAACATAAAAAACAGTAGCAAGAGCCATTTGTATATTGTCAAAAGTTCACTGATACAGGTTATGATTAATATTCTTCTAAATGCAAAAGAGGTATTACTGAGTAATAAAATCGAACAAGCTGTAATCAACATAACAATAGATGAGACAAAAGAGGTCATTACTATTTCCATATGTGATAATGCGGGGGGAATCCCGGAATCTATTATGGATAAAATTGGTCAGCCCTATTTTACAACGAAGAAAGAGTTAAACGGAGTGGGATTAGGTTTGTATATTTCTCGTACAATCATAGAAAAACATCTTTGTGGTACTCTTACATGGCACAATGAAGACAAAGGTGCCTGTTTTATGATAACTCTATTGAAACGGTCATTTGAATTATAAATATATAAAAAACAGTATTACAAAGGATAAACATGACAAAACAAGATTTTAACGACGGACTTCTTGGCTTTTTAGACGCTTCGCCTACACCATTTCACGCAACGCAGAATATGGCTGGGATGTTTGCCAATGCCGGATTTACTCAGCTTTTTGAAGTGCAGAAGTGGGATTTGCAAGAGGGCGGGAAGTATTTTGTTACAAGAAACGATTCTTCGATTATCGCTTTTACTTTTCCCAACAACAACAACAACAAAAATTATGTGATGGTCGGTGCACATACCGATTCGCCGAATCTCAAGCTCAAACCAAATCCTATTTTAAAAAATGACGGGGTTGTCAAGTTTGCTGTCGAGCCTTATGGCGGGATATTATTCAATCCTTGGTTTGATAGAGATTTGAGCCTTGCAGGACGGGTTTCGTACCTTGATTCTAGCAATAGAATAAAAGATGCTTTGATCGATGTTAAAAAAGCTATCGCCATTATTCCCTCACTCGCCATTCATTTAGACAGAGAAGTGAATGAAAAAAAAAGCGTGAATGCTCAGACAGATATTGCACCTATTCTGGCATCCGGAGATAGTTTTAATTTTGATAAGTTTTTAAAAGAGGAACTCGCAGCATGTGGAGTTCTTGATGTTGTTGAACTCTACGCAAACGAGCTTAGTCTCTACGATACGCAAAAAGCCTCTTATGTCGGAATAAACAACGATTTTATAGCGAGTGCCAGACTTGATAATCTTTTGAGTTGTTATGTCGGCATGCTGAGTATCTGCAGTGTGAGCGATGATATGCCTATGCTTTTTATTGCAAGTGACCATGAAGAGGTGGGAAGTGAGAGTACCTCCGGCGCAGGCGGGTCATTTTTGGAGAGTACACTCAAACGGATGTTTGGCGACTTTGAAGAGTTTACGCAGATTCTCCGCTCCTCTCTCTTTATCAGTGCCGATAATGCACATGCCATCCATCCAAACTATCCAACCAAACATGACGCAAACCATGCTCCGCAGATAAACAGAGGTGTCGTTATAAAAGTAAATTCAAATCAGCGATATGCATCAAACTCAAAGACTATCTCAAGGTTTATGAATGTGGCTTCGAGTTTGAATGAACCGACGCAAAATTATGTAACAAGAAGCGATATGGGCTGCGGTTCGACAATCGGTCCGATAGTCGCTGCAAAGCTTGGGATTGATACTATCGATGTTGGACTTCCGACTTTAGCCATGCACTCGGTGCGGGAGCTTTGCGGAAGAGATGATGCGTATAGTTTGTATAAAATCATAATGGAGATGGGAGTTTAGCCTGAGCAAATATTTTAAAGAGTTGTTTTTTTAATAATGAATATGTAATAATCATAACAGTTTGTGTTTTCTAAAAAGAGTCATTTTGTTTAGGAGAAGTAGAGTATTGAAAAATTAATAAATCCACCAGAGATTGAAAAACATCTTCGAGAAGGGTTGTTTGATTACTTTAGTAATGAAAGTTT
>JAUSKV010000012.1 GCA_030646745.1 Sulfurimonas sp.
TTGTGGTTCTGCTCAATGTAAAATCGGTCGGAGTTATGGGCGATAACCGCACTTACGACAACACGGTCTGTGTAAGAGTGGTCGAAGCGGTGGATGGAATGACGGCAACATTTGCACATCTTCCGCATGATTTGTTGGAGAGAATTTCTCGCCGTATTATTAATGAAGTGGACGGTATAAATAGAGTAGTTTACGACATCTCTTCTAAGCCACCTGCTACAATCGAATGGGAGTAGAGATTTAATCTCTATTCGCATGTCAAAAAAAATTTACCTCTTTTCTATCTCCTCACATCCAAAAGCAATCAGTATCAACTCTCTGGATATTAAATTTTTAAAACCAAAGATAGATTTTTCTAAATATGATTATCTGATTATTACTTCAAAGCAAGCAAGCGAAGCCCTCAAACAGTATGATAAAAATGAGTACCTCGACATGCCGGCTCTGTGCGTATCGGTGCAAAGTGCGTTATCTTATGAAGATATCGGCGGCAAGATTTTAGATATTGGCGGAGGGTACGGCGATAACTTGGTTAACAAAATCAAAACATTTCCAAAAGAGACAAAGTGGCTCTATCTGCGGGCAAAAGAGGTCGCATCCAACTTTGTATCCACATGTGCAGATGAGGGTTATCTCATCGAAGAGACTATAGTTTATGAGAGTCAATGTTCAAAAGCGATAGGGCATGTGAGGGTTGAGGAGGATGCAGTTTTAATATTTACCTCTCCATCAAGCGTTACATGTTTTTTAAAAAACCATGTTCTATCTTCCTCAAATAAAATAATTGTAATAGGCAAAACAACAGCTTCCGCTTTGCCAAAAGGGATAGATTGTATTATCTCTGCGGAGACGTCTATTGAGAGTTGCATAAATCTGAGCGTTCATCTGTGATTTTTTTCAGATTACTCTGCATCTCGATATTTTTGAGCTTTACTTTTTTATCAGCAGCAGAGATAGTCGCTCATGACAAGGCGTATTACAAATACAATAAAGATAATGTAGAGATAATCTACACGGAGGATAATCTTCTTTTTGCGCAACAAGTAGTCGGTATTCAAAAAGCACTCCATAAAGATTACGAGAAATTTTTTGGGTGGAAATTGGATGAGACACTTTATATCGGTCTGCTCTCCTCCTACAATCAAATTGCAAACGGCGAGTCCTCCCAGTTCTCCGGCAATAGGCAGATTAACTATATTGGCGGAACGCAGTTAATCGACTATTTTGCATCTACCTCATGGCTGAATGTTTTGTGTTACCATGAAACAGCACACAACTACCAACAGAATATGAAAAACAGCGGAGTTTCAAAAACTTTGCACTCCCTCTTTGGAAGCGGTTCCTTTTTATTTCCGTTTGTGATTGTTCCAAATATGATGGAAAATTCATTTATGCTTGAGGGAAATGCCGTTTTAAACGAGTCTTGGCATGGCAACGGCGGCAGGCTCTACAGCGGCAGATTTAAAGCTGAAACAATGCTCCAAGCAAAAGCCGGGAATATTAAGGCAAGCGATGTTTATAATGTAAAAAGCTCCTTTCCGTATAGCGGCAGTGTCTGGTATATTCAAGGCGGTTTTTACAATCTCTATCTGGCTGAGAAGTATGGGTTAGAGCGGGTTAACAGCTATTTCAGATACCACTCGGAGGATTTCTTTTGGCCGGAATTTACGGATTTGAGTATGAAAGATGCCGTTGGAGTTGATTTTGAAACATCATTGGCGGATTTTAGCAGAGAATATACAAAGATGGCAGAGCATATGGTTTTGGCTAGTGGTGAACCCATTGCATCATCACAGTTTTTTTACTCTTTAGGAAACAGCGAAGAGGAACTTTTTTTTATAACAAATGAGAGCGGAGTTGAAACTCCGGAGTTGGTTCTTCTCAATAAGAAAACTTCGAATATAAGCAAAAAAAGGGATAGCTGGCTCGGCGGCAAGGTTATAAAAGCTGACAAAACCTATTATACGCAGGGAAGCAGTTATGTCTCACCGACTCGGATATATCAGGGTCTTTTTGACAGTAATAGTTTAATAAAAGAGGGTAGCGAATCCAAGATGATTCAAGGCTATTTAAGCAGCGGCAAAGAGGTCTATTTTGATGTGGCTCTCTCCTATTCCGAAGCACAACTTTTTGTCGGCAGCGAGTTTTATGCACAGGTAAACTCATCTGTTATAATTGATTCAGAGGACAACCTTTACTATTTTGTTCAAAACGGCAAAAAGAGAACCCTCTATAAAAACAGAACTCCTCTCTACACATACAGCGGATTTTACGGAGTTGTGAGTGATGTTGATAGCAAGGGCGGCATCTATTTTGTTGCCAATTCAGAGTATGGTTCAACACTTTATAGATTTTTTGATGCTAAAGTAGAGCGTGCAAGTGAAGCAGATAATATTGTAGAGGCTAGACTTATAAATGATAGCGAAGTTTTGATAGCCGCAATTAGCGAAAAGGATTACTACTATGTTAAAAATGAGCTAAAAAAGATTGATGAGACTCCCTATGAAACAAAACTATTTTTTGAAGAGAAGGAGTACTACGGAGAGTACGAGGAAACAAACCGCTCCGAGCATTTGGAATTGGATTTGTCAAATCCTTACTACTCTCTTTTAGATATAAATTATTTGGGTACTGACCTCTCTGTGATATTTGGAGATGCTGAACCGGCATGGGCATTAAATGCAAATTTTGGCGACCCATTGTCTCAGAACCATGGAACGCTCCTTATTAACAAAGATGAGTCGAATACTACAATCG
>JAUSKV010000014.1 GCA_030646745.1 Sulfurimonas sp.
TTTATAGAAAAAATAGCTGATTTAGCTAAAGAGTGCAGAAGTCAATACAAAGAAGAATTATGGGAATCAACGGATTTTGAAAAGTTTGGTTTTAATGAATATATTGGTGGTAAAGCTGAAGCATACGAAGAGTGTTTAGAGATATTGAAAAAATCAAATAAATTTAATCAGTAAGAGAGAACTTTTTTTTGTCAAAATCCAATCTTCAAAACGCACAAAACAAACTCCTATCTTGGTACGAAATACATGGTCGTAAAGATTTACCTTGGCGGAATACGGAAAATATTTATCATGTTTATGTGAGTGAAGTGATGCTTCAGCAGACTCAGGTGAAGCGGGTTTTGGAGGAGTATTATTTTCAGTTCTTGCAGAGGTTTCCATCCTTTGCTACTCTTGCAAATGCCTCTTTGGAGGAAGTGTTTGGCATGTGGAGTGGGCTTGGGTATTATCGTCGGGCGAAGAATCTGCATGAGAGTGCGAAGCTTTGTGCAAACGGGCTTCCGCAGGATTTGAAATCTTTGCAAAAGCTTCCGGGGATTGGGCGTTATACGGCGAGTGCGATTTGCAGTTTTGGGTACCATCAGAGTGTGAGTGTGGTTGATACAAATATCGCACGAGTTTTGGCTCGCTATTTTGGAGTGGAGGATGCAAAAGAGGCTTATTTGTGGGAGTTGGCGGATGGATTTTTAAATCATTCAAATCCCACTTCTCACAATCTTGCTCTAATGGATTTGGGTGCGATGGTATGTTTACCCAAAAATCCTATGTGTGAAGAGTGCCCTTTGGTTGGTGGTTGTAAAGGTGCAAGTGAACCGCATAAATACTACAAAGTGCTGAGCAAAAAATATGAAAATAAAAAACTTCATTTCGGCATTTGTGAACGGAACGGCAAAATCGCTATGAAACGCTCACATGATGGAATGTATAAAGATATGTTAGAGCTTCCAAACATTGAAACTTCGTTTTGTGAGAAAGATTTGTTGGGCACATTTGCACATGCCGTGACGAAATACCGCCTTGAAGTGCATGTTTACAGTTTGGATTTTATAGAAGAGGATATTCTCTGGATTGCACAGGATTCCCTCCATAAAGCTGGAATCTCTTCAATGACAAAAAAAGCTTTAAAACTCTATAATGGCACCAAAATTTTTCGTGAGGGTGTATAAAATTGAGTGAAACTCTTATAGGTCAAATCGACAAAATTCTTTTTGAAGAGGATGGATTCTTTATTGCCGTACTCAAGAGCGGAGAGAAAATCAGCGGAACCTATTTTGAGAGTGAAGTTTCACACCTTAAAGGCTCTGCTATTACGCTCAAAGGTGTCTGGCAGGAGCATAAAAAATATGGTAAAACATTCAAATTTGACTTTTTAAAGGTCAATCAAAATCAACTCTTTTTCTTTTTGAACAAAATTATCAAAGGGTTTACGAAAAGCCTGAGTGCTGAACTTATTGAGCATTTTGGGAGTGAAAAACTGGTCGAGATTTTGGACAATGACATCGAGAGACTTTTGGAGTTTAACGGCATAAAAGAGAAGCGACTCAAAAAGATTCAAGCTTCGTGGAAACAGTTTCGTTCCATGCGCGAGTTTGGAGAGTTTCTAAGTCCTTATGATGTCTCTCCCGCACTTCTTACGACAATTGCGACTGCCATGAAAGATGTCGATGATGCCTGTCTAAAGATAAAAAATAACCCTTATATCTTAACTTCTATTAACTCTATTGGATTTAAACGAGCCGATGAGTTGGCTTTGAAAATGGGGATTGACAAAGAGAATGATGGACGCATTAGCTCGGCGATGGATTTTGTGCTTTTGAACTATTGTGAACAGCAGGGCAACAGTTGCGTGGCAAAAGAGCTGCTTTTTTCCGGGTTGAATGAGCTTTTAGGTTTTGGCGGCAAAAATCATCTTTATGAGGCGGCACTTATCGAGAGAGTAGCTGAGCAGAGCATAGTGATTATGAAAAACGAGAGAGTTTCTCCCGCCAGACTTTACGATGCTGAGAAGTTTTTGTATGATAGTTTTAAATCCCGTGCCAAACTTGACAGCGGCGGTTTTGTAAAAGATTTGGATGCCTTCTTGGCAAGTGGAAATCTGAACTTAGGCGAACAGCAAAAAGAGGCGGTTTCTATGATAAACAAGGGTGCATCTCTGCTCTTTTTGGTCGGTTATGCCGGAACAGGAAAGAGCACGACATCCAAAACTATACTTGATTTGCTCAACACAAGATACGAAAAGCAGGAGATTATGACATGTGCTCTGAGCGGCATTGCCTCGCAGCGCATCGCCGATACTACGGGCTATGAGAGTGCAACGATACAGTCGCTTTTGGTAAAACATGAAGCTCGCGACACATTTCCATACGCAGTTTTGCTCATAGATGAAGCCTCCATGATAAACTCATCGCTTTTCGCACGACTTTTGGAAAAAGTAGATAAAAGTGCCATACTTATAATTGTTGGAGACGATGCCCAACTTCCACCGATTGGGGCTGGAAATGTACTTAGTGACGCTCTGACACTTCAAATTGCTCCGATAGTAAAGCTCACAAAAATTTACAGACAGAGTGAAGAGCAGGCGATAACACTTATTGCAAACGAGATACGAGTCGGGAATGTTCCCGAGTATAGAAAAAAGTATGAGGATTTTGAGTTTATCGATGTCACGATTGAAAATTATTATGCTCTTAAAAATCAGCTCTCCTCCATTGAACTTACCCAAAAGAGAGAAGAGAACTCAAACGCAATAGTCGCAGAGATTATGCACAAAGTTTTAGAGAACATTGAAAAAGCCAGATATAGACTTAAAAATAAAGAAATAAAAGAGTATCTCAACTATTTTCAAGTGATAACGCCCATGAAAGGCGGGATTTTAGGCTCAAACAATCTCAACATAGTTTTGCAAAATTACTTTAACCCCAACCCAAAAAAGTTTGTAAAAAAGGGCGGTTCGGAGTTTCGGCTCATGGATAAAGTGGTTCATACCAAAAATGAGAATATGACCTCATGGAGTGGTGAAGGGTTTAAAATAGGCGAAGATTCGGCTCAGCGACGCATTTTTAACGGAATGAGCGGGCTTCTTTTTAAGATAGAAGAGGAGGACGAACAGGTTTTTGTCTTCTATCCCAGCGAGGACATTGTTGTTGTGTATGAGTACGAGGAGGTAAAATCCTTTCTGATGCTTTCCTACGCGCTCACTATCCATAAAGTTCAAGGCATGGAGTATGACATTGTTGTTATTCCGATGAGTTTTACCCACTTTATCATGCACAACACGAAGTTGATTTATACGGCAATTACAAGGGCAAAACATAAGTGTATTCTCATAGGCGAGGGGAGTGCATTTGAGAGTGCATGCAGAAAGTTTGAAGTCACACGGCGAGATACTGTATTATTAGAATTGTAGAATAAACCTTAAAGTCTGCAATAAGCCTTAAAAGCCTATATACAAGGGCTTGTATGAAAAGTAATAAAATGCAATAAACATCAAAAAATGCAATTTCATTGATATCAGGGTAGATATAGGGTACACTTTTGATGCGATTTAAAAGGATATTTTTATTATGAGTAGAGTAAAAAGTAATAAGTTTCAAGGTGTTTATTATAGCGAATTAGAGTCTGGAGAGAAGACTTATTATGTTACATATAAAAGTGGTGAAAAAAAAGTTTGGCTTAAAATAGTAAAGCATAGCGAGGGAGTGCGTGAAGCT
>JAUSKV010000017.1 GCA_030646745.1 Sulfurimonas sp.
TCGTAAACATGGTTGTTACAAATCAACTTCCAACAACAACTAATACAGCTGCCGACTATGATAGTGCGGTTATATCTTCAAAATTCAATGGAACGACTTCTCTCTCTTATGATGGGAAAATCAGATTCGGGGATTTAAATGTTGTAGGCACAAAAGCTACAATAGGTTTGTATGATAGCACAAGTACTCTTTTTGCTGACGCTCCGGCACTATCATTTAATTCCAACAATGCACTTACTGTCAGGGATCCAAAAACAGATTTCTTTAAAACTATAAATGAGATTATTACAGCTGTAGAAGACCAAAAACAGCATCCTGATAGTACAATAGGGCATGGAAGAAATGTTGGAATTGGAAATGCAATTGCTATGCTTGATGATTTACAAACTCATATTTTTACAAAACACTCTAAAGTCGGAGCAAATTCAAACACATTGACAGCTTCATTGGAAAGAGTAAATTTACTAGAGCTGAGTAGTAAAACTCTTCGCTCGTCAGTGATTGATACAGATTTGGCTGAAGCTTCGCTAACATTAACCCAACTCACAACAAATTATCAGGCAATGCTCTCAACTGTTGGCAAAATCTCCCAACTTAATTTGGTGAATTATCTAAAATAAGACTCTTTTTATTGCAAAATGCCAAAAAAATTCGTTATGGAATATTTTTGGCTATACTTCATTTTTAAAAAAATTATTTAAATTTCTAAAGGTAAAATAACTTGAAAGATGCTCTTTTTATTGTAGTTTTTGGTTTGTTCATTTATTTAGGTTTTGCAACTATTTTTGGTGATAGTGCTTTAATGGGGAGCTATGGTGCTATCTTTGCTTCATATAACCATCAATATTTTGGCTATATTTCATTTATATATCTTCTTGTTATGCTTGTTCCTTTATATTTCTTTTACAAAAATAGTGTGTTTGATTTCAGAAAAGCTGAGCTTATGACAGCATCATTCTTGCTTTTTTTTTCATTTCTTCTTGCACAATCTTTGCTAGTTCAAAATAATTTTAGAGGAAAAATAGCGGGCGATTTTGTAGATTTCTTATCTCCATTTGTCGGGCTTTTTGGCATATGGATATTTTGGCTTATAATCACTCTTTTATCTGCAGTAATTATTCTTGACAAAAATGCACACGAAATCGTTTCGATAATAAATAGCTTTATTCAAGCGCAATTTCCAAAAATAGAAAATAACAATAACACTTCACATGCTACGACAGAAATATCAAAAGAGCAGATTAAAAAAAAACTTCCAAAAGTAGAAGATGATTTAAGCACGCAAAAATATGGCAAAGTCCAAGAAGAGGTTGAAGAAGCGTTACATGCAAGAGAGCAAAATTATAAGCAACCTTTTAAAGCTGAAATAAATAACCTAAGTGGCTTTATTGTAAAAGAGCAAATTGTTGAAAAAAAAATAGAGATTCCGCATGTCAAAAGTATTATTAAAGAAGTTGAAAAATATGATAAAACAAATAATATTTTAGAATTAGTGGCAAAAGTCAAAGAACAAAAAAGTGCATTAATAATAGATGAGCTTGAAGAGAATACTAAGCTTTTAGAAACTATAGAAAAAGGTGAAGTAGAAAAACCAAAAAACTTTACTCTGCCATCTGTAGATTTTTTACAAAAACCAAGTGCAGCCGCTCACAGTGTTGACGAGAGTGAAGTGGATGATAAAATACGCTATCTTATAGAAAAACTGGCTCACTTTAAAATTGAGGGCGATGTTGTTCGAACTTATGCCGGTCCGGTTGTCTCTACATTTGAGTTTAAACCTGCTGCAAATGTAAAAGTTTCAAGAATTTTAAATCTTCAAGATGACCTAGCTATGGCTCTCTCAGCCGAGAGTATCCGTATTCAGGCTCCAATTCCAGGAAAAGATGTTGTAGGAATAGAGATACCAAATGCAACCGTGGATACTATTTTTCTAAGAGATTTATTGGACAGTAAACTTTTCAAAGAGTCTTCCTCTCCTCTCACGATAGTTTTGGGCAAAGATATAGTTGGGAAACCTTTTATAACAGATCTCAAAAAACTTCCACACTTACTGATAGCGGGAACTACAGGAAGTGGTAAAAGTGTTGGTATAAATGCTATGATTTTAAGTCTTTTGTATAAAAATTCACCTGATCAGCTGAGACTCCTAATGATTGACCCAAAAATGCTAGAGTTTTCAATCTATAATGATATTCCACATCTTCTTACTCCTGTTATCACTAAGCCGAAGCAGGCAATTGTGGCACTCAATAATATGGTTCATGAGATGGAACGCCGCTATCAACTTATGAGTGAAAATAGAACAAAAAATATAGAAAATTATAATGAAAAAGTAAAGATAGAGGGTGGTGAGCACTTTCCTTACATTGTAGTAATTATTGACGAGCTAGCAGATTTGATGATGACTAGCGGTAAAGATGTAGAGCACTCGATTGCGAGATTAGCGCAAATGGCAAGAGCTTCCGGAATACACTTGGTTGTAGCTACTCAAAGACCTTCTGTTGATGTTGTAACAGGTCTTATTAAAGCAAACCTGCCATCACGAATATCATACAGAGTAGGGCAAAAGATAGACAGTAAAATCATCTTGGATCAGCAGGGTGCAGAGTCGCTTTTAGGTAAAGGAGACATGTTATTTACCCCTCCGGGCTCTACTGGTTTGGTTCGACTCCACGCTCCTTGGAGTACTGAAACAGAGATTGAAAATATAGTGAATTTTATTAAGTCTCAAAGAGCACCAAATTACGATAAAAGTTT
>JAUSKV010000049.1 GCA_030646745.1 Sulfurimonas sp.
GATAGATATACAAAATAAGTTAAATGATTTTAAGAAGATGGAAGCAGAGCATGAAAAAAGGCAAATGGAACAAATGCTTGAAAGAAATCATTATGAGTATCAAATGATAGAACACATTAGAGAAAGCAATAGAAAAGCCAATAAACTGCACAATAACATTGAAATCATTGCACAAGAAATTAAGAAGAGGGAAGTATCACAAGTGACTAATACAACAAATATAAGTTTTGGAGATGTAAAAGATAGCAATATTAATACTATAGTTGGCGATAAGAATCATGTAAATAATCAATTTGATAAAAATTTTAATGAACTCATACAAGCCATAAATAGCTCAAACATTCAAGATAAAGAAATAATTATTCAGGACTTACAAAATAATAAAAATGATGATAAATCATTTAAAAAATCTTTAGGTACTGTTTTGACAAAAGGTGCAGAGTTTGGCTCGATAGTTTCAGCTGTAAGTGGATTATTGAGTTTATAAATTTAAAATGACAAACCCAACCACAATTACCGACACCATCTCAAACAAACCCCACACCATTCGAGGACATGTTATGATGCCCCCTCGTTCCCACGCTCTGCGTGGGAATGCATAGAAGCAAAAACAGGAGTTAAAAATGGGTAGAAGCAGATACAAAATATATGAACCGACCCATCCACATTTTATTACATGTACTGTGCTTCACTGGATACCTATTTTTACAAACAAAGAGAGTGTGCAAATTGTTTTAGAGAGTTTACAATACTTGCAATGCAACCATAACTTAAAACTCTATGCTTATGTCATTTTAGAAAATCATCTGCATCTAGTAGCGAGTAGCGATGATATAGTAAAAGATATAGCAAGGTTTAAAAGCTACACCGCCAGAGAGATTTTAAACTTGCTTAAAAAGAGAAATATCAAAACGATTTTAGATCAACTAGAGTTTTATAAAAAAGCACATAAAGTTGATAGAGAGTTTCAACTATGGCAAGAAGGAATTCAGTCCAAACTCATACAAAGCGAGCAGATGATGATGGATAGAATAAATTATATTCACAACAATCCCATAAAACGAGGCTATGTCGATGAAGCGAAGCATTGGCGGTATAGTAGTGCTAGAGATTATGAGGGTGATGATGGACTCGTTGAAATAGAGAAGGTTTTTTGATGATTGGGATATATATGCATTCCCACGCAGAAGATGATGGAGCTCTCAAGACTTGGAGAGATTGATGATTGGGATATATATGCATTCCCACGCAGAGCGTGGGAACGAGGGAAACGAGCAAAACAAATCATACATGGTTATCTACAATGATGGCGAATTGGAACTTGATGTCTTGGTCAATGAAATACTATTTGGATTCTAGTGGTGGATGAAAAATTGAACTTGTGAAAGAATTAAAAGCTTGTGGGTATAAAGTAGAGAATAGATGAAAACTAGAAATATTGATACTGGATTAAAGTCAAACCTCCAAAATAGCGAGGCTAAAGCCTCACTTCCAATCGGAACTGACACTTTAGTGTCGGAAAATAATAACGAGATTAAAGTTCTGCCTCCGAAAAAAAACACTCATTTACCGCATATAGATTTGGAGGGGTATTATCAATTTGTTACATTTAGAACATTTGATAGCGTTGATGAGTTTGTGAAAAAATTGGGCTTAGACAATAAAAGCAATAAAGAAAAACAACTTTATATTGATGAGTATCTAGATGTATCCACAAATGGAGCTTATCTTCAAGATGATGTTTTAGGCTATTTATGTGACCTTTTAATAGGTTATGATAAAAAACTTTATGAGCTTGTAGCATTTTGTATTATGAATAATCATGTGCATATTCTTTTTAAACCGCTGGAGCGTTTGAGTAAGGTTATGCAGATGATTAAAGGTGTAAGTGCAAAAAAAATTAATGAGCTTTTAGGTAAAAATGGAAAGTTGTGGGCTGATGATTATTATGATAAGACAATTAGAAATGAAAAGCATTTTTGGGTGGTGTATGAGTATATCAAAAATAATCCGCAGAAAATAAGCGGGACTAAAGTCCCACCTCCAACTGGAACTGATACTTTAGTGTCGGAAAATAATAACGGGATTAAAGTCCCACTTCCTAGATTTTATGGAATTTTTGAATGACTAATTTAAGTACAACATCAGACACTATCTCAAACAAAACCCACACCATCAGAGGGTTTTAACTGTCGCAAATTTTGCGACAGTTCATTTACTCTATTTCCACATGCCAGTATTTTTGGTTTGGCATGTGGAACTGTTTTTTATTTCCATTTGTGCTGTAAACGAAGCAAGAAAATACTCTTAAGGTGCTAAACCCTCAAAATCCCGTCTTCTGCATAATCTATTCTTACAAATTTGTACCTCTTTTGTCCCTTTGTTGTTATAAACGCTTTTTTGTCACGCTTCCTTGTGTTCAAAACCTAGAATGGAGCTTGCATATACTCATTTGTAAGACAAAGACGAAAGCTGGAGATTGGCTCTGGTTGTTCTTTGCGTTATGTATAAATTTAAGGAGAAAAAAATGGCTGCACTTCGTCAAATTGCATTTTATGGCAAAGGTGGGATTGGTAAATCTACTACATCTCAAAATACATTAGCTTCAATGGCTTTTTACTTTGATAAAAATATTATGATTGTTGGATGTGATCCTAAGGCGGATTCTACGCGTCTTATTTTACATGAAAAAGCTCAAAACACTATTTTACAGCTTGCTGCTGAAATGGGAACAGTTGAGGATTTAGAGCTCGAAGATGCACTCAAACCGGGTGCCGGAATATTTGCTCCTGAAAATCCACATGGTTGGATTCAGTGTACTGAGTCTGGTGGTCCAGAGCCAGGAGTTGGTTGTGCTGGTCGTGGTGTAATTACAGCGATTAACTTTCTTGAAGAAGAAGGTGCTTATGAAGCTGAGGGACTTGATTTTGTTTCTTATGATGTTCTAGGCGATGTTGTTTGTGGTGGATTCGCTATGCCGATTCGTGAAGGTAAAGCACAAGAAATTTATATCGTAATGTCTGGTGAGATGATGGCTATGTATGCTGCAAATAACATCTCTAAAGGTATTTTAAAATACGCTAATACTGGTGGAGTTCGTCTTGCCGGTCTTATTTGTAACGCTCGTATGACTGACTTTGAATATGACCTTGCATGGGCTTTAGCTCGTGATTTAGGTACGCATATGATTCACTTTGTACCTCGTAACAATATCGTTCAACGCGCTGAAATTCGTCGTATGACAGTTGTTGAGTATAGCCCTAAAGCTGACCAAGCGTTAGAGTACAAAGAGCTTGCTCGTAAAATCATAGCGAATGATTTTAAAGTTATTCCAACTCCGTTAGAGATGGATGACCTTGAAGCACTTATTATGAAATACGGTCTTGAAGAAGAAGCGGATATTGATAATATCGGTAAATCTGAAGCTGCGTAATCATTGGTTTTCTCCCTTTAATCAGGGGGAATTAACATTCTCATAATGAAAAGAAAATAATAGATAAAGAAGGAGAATTTTATGTTTATTTTAGGTTTCCACTTCCCAGCGAGTATGGGGAATACAGTTCCGGACGAAGCAGTTGTTGCAAAATTAGATGAAGCTAAAATTGATGTAAGCGGTATTAATGAAATTAAAATGCTTACAGAATACCATGGGCAACATGAAGAGCTTTCTTACTCTAATAAAGATACATTTATGTTCAAGGCTCTTGCACACTATATACAAACAGCAGAAACAGATTATATGATTTATACAAATCGTTACCAAATTTCTGAACTTTCAAAAAGATTAGATTCTGATGAAGAAACTATGGCTCTTTGTAAAAAATTTGATTCAATGGCTCACTTTAAAATTACAGCTGCGTAAGCTGTATTTATAAAATTTGAGTATTAAATAATTTTAAGGAGAACCCTATGAGTTCATTAGAAGCTAGACAAAAAGCGGCGGTTGAGGAAGTTTT
This sequence comes from Sulfurimonas sp., assembly GCA_030646745.1. Lineage (GTDB taxonomy): Bacteria > Campylobacterota > Campylobacteria > Campylobacterales > Sulfurimonadaceae > Sulfurimonas. The sequence goes on from JAUSKV010000049.1 coordinate 3,957, forward strand.
AAAAGCGTATCCTGAAAAAGCTGCAAAAAATCGTGCAAAACACTTAGGTGTTGGCTCTCCGGATGATGAGAGCCAAAAAACATGTGGAAATGTTCGTTCAAACAAGAAAACTGTTGCCGGTGTTATGAGTCAGCGTGGTTGTGCTTATGCCGGTAGTAAAGGCGTTGTTTG
>JAUSKV010000054.1 GCA_030646745.1 Sulfurimonas sp.
TATAGAGAATGATTTTTTTCTTGAATATGCCATAGTGCATGGTAACTATTATGGAACATCAATAAAACCTGTAAAAGAGGCTCTATCCAGAGGAAAATTAGTTCTATTTGATATAGATGTTCAGGGAAATACTGCCGTAAACAACCGTCTTGGCGATATAACAACTTCTGTATTTATAACTCCTCCAACTCTTTCAGAGCTAAAAAGAAGATTACAAAATCGTTCAACTGATTCAGAAGAGGTGGTTGAACGCCGTGTGAAAATGGCAAAAAGAGAGATACAAAGAATATCTGAATATGATTATTTAATAGTTAATGATGCTTTAGATGATGCGGCAGAACTGTTAAAGCTTATTGCTGTTACCGCTAGAGTGAAAATGTCAAATGATGAGATTAACAATTTTGTGCAAGAGTGGGAAGATATATAAGAGTGTTTTGGAGTAAAAACATTTATAAGAGTAGTTACAGCAAAGAATAGATACACTTCCCACCTAAATTTGAGAAAACAAGGACACAACAATGAGTATGCCTAGCGGAATGGAGTTATTAGTAATTTTAGGAATTATCGTTTTATTATTTGGTGCAAAAAAAATACCAGACTTAGCTAAAGGCATTGGTCAAGGTATCAAGAACTTTAAAAAAGAGATGAGTGAAGATACTGTAGAAACTGCTCATACAGATGTAGCAAAAAAAGTAGAAGGTTCTGAAGAATCTGCAACGCATACAAAAACAACTACGCAAGCATAACTTTTGAAACAACGAGTATCGACGCTATTGCGTGAAAAATTTGGTCGTGAAGTTGTTTTAGAAAAGCCAAAAGATCGCTCTTTTGGTCATTTTGCTACTCCAATAGCCTTTTCTATAGCAAAAGAGCTAAAAAAATCTCCTATGGCAATTTCAGAAGAGTTGGCCTCCTCCTTTAATGAAAATGATGTATTTTCAAGTGTAGAATCAGTAAAAGGTTATTTGAACTTCCGTTTGAGTGAAAACTTTTTGAGTGATTACGCTGCATGGGCATTAACAAATCCTGGGGAGTTTGGCAAACAAGAGAAGCGTGAAAAAATACTTCTCGAGTTTGTTAGTGCAAACCCTACAGGTCCACTTCACATAGGACATGCCAGAGGTGCGGTTTACGGCGATACACTTCTAAAACTAGGAAGACATTTAGGCTACGACATCACGGCTGAATATTATGTGAATGATGCCGGCAATCAGATAGATTTACTGGGTTTATCCATTCAACTTGAAGGTCGTGCAACTCTTTTGGGTGAAGCAGTTGAATATCCTGAGAGTTACTACAGAGGCGAATATTTAGCTTCTCTTGTAAATGGTGCGGTTGAGAAATTTGGCAAAGAGATTTTAAGTGATGAATCTCGCCAAAAAGAGCTGGCACTCTGGGCTAAAGATAAAGTCATGGATATTATCGTAAAAGATTTAGGCGATTTGAATATCTTTTTTGACACATTTGTATATGAGTCTTCCCTCTATGATGATTGGGAGAGGGTTCTTGCAAAAATGGGCGAGGGCGTTTATGAAAAAGAGGGCAAGACATGGATTGCCTCTGAAATACACGGCGATGAAAAAGACAGGGTTGTCGTTCGAGAAGATGGTCGTCCTACATATTTGGCCGGTGATATAGTCTATCACAACCAAAAATTTGAGAGAAGCTATGAGCATTACATCAACATCTGGGGTGCTGATCATCATGGTTACATTTCCCGTGTAAAAGCCGCTGTAGAATTTTTGGGCTATGAGAGCAAAAAGCTAGAAGTTCTACTTTCTCAAATGGTGAGTCTGCTCAAAGATGGCGAACCTTATAAAATGAGTAAACGAGCCGGCAATGTTATTCTTATGAGTGACATAGTTGAAGAGATTGGTTCTGATGCACTCAGATATATTTTTGCTTCAAAAAAGTGTGATACAGCTTTGGAGTTTGATTTAGCAGAGTTTAAAAAGCAGGATAGCTCAAACCCTATTTTTTACATCCAATATGCACATGCCAGAATAAAAACAATCCTCTCAAAAAGTAACTTTACAGAAGAGGAGATTTTAGCCTCTTCCCTTAAAGGGCTTGATGAAAATGCGGATAGCCTTCTTTTTGATGCACTGCTTCTTCCTGAAATTATAGAAGATGCCTTTGCTTCTCGTCAAGTTCAGAAGTTGCCTGATTATCTGAAATCACTTGCTGCTTCTCTTCATAAGTTCTATTATGATTGTAGAATTATCGGAAGTAATGATGAGGCAAAACTTCTTAAACTTTTTATGGTTGTGGCACTTTCTCTCAAAACGGGTCTCTCTTTGCTAGGAATAGAAGCAAAAGAGCAGATGAGTAAAGAAGAGGATTAATGAAGTAATCCGGAACTTTTAAGTTCCGGATATAACTTTAGTATCTCTTTTGCTGATGACTTTGGAATTTGAATAAGGGTAGGATTTTTACTTCTATCCAACCAGAAAGCTATTTTTTTTATCTCTTCCAAACACATTGAAGTGCACCCTGCTGTTGAGGCATCTTTTGATTTTGCTACATGCATAAAGATGCAGGAACCTTCTCCTTTTTCTCCATTTTTATTATGTTCCACAACAACTCCTAACTCATACTGATTGTCATCTCTCCTCATTATCTCAAAACTTTTAGGTTCGTTATTCGGCATAGGGAGTATTTGATTGTAGAGAGTAGAATTTACATCATCTACGCAAATAAGATTCTTTGATGTATAAATGTATGGCATAGACAAATTTTTATCATTTTCATACCCAAAAATTTTAGTAAGATGAAAAACTCCTGCAGGTGCTTTTTTGTCTCCCTCTTTTTTGATTGGTTCGGACTCTTTTTGGCTTAATTTTACTTTGCCTAAACCCCACCCAAGACCGTTTGTGCCAATATTTACCTCTATTGTGTTAAACACTTTTTCTCCATCTTCGTAACACTCTAAAAAAGCTTTAGATGTGTTCATGTCTTTACTTACAACTAAGAGTATCTGCTCGCTGCAAGACAAGAATGTTTGAAGAGTTATTAAAATTAATATACTTTTTATCATAAGATATGGTACTATTACTAATATATGTATTTAATTAATTTATGGAAGAAGTGATGAGCATTACAATAAGAAAAGCAACATCTTTAGATGCATCTTTTTTAGCACAGATGATATTGCAAAGTAGTAGGGCAGATAAAAAAGAGTCTATTTTTGATTTGATTTTTGAAACAAATAATAATGAAATGATTTTAAAAAAACTGGAAATGCTTACACAGACAACAGCAAAAAGTCATTGCCACTTTAGTAATTTTTTAATTGCCGAAGTGGATGGAAAATCGGTGGGTTCACTTTGTAGCTACGAGCCTAGAATTGCTACAAAGCAGACATTTGTTGATGCCCTCAAAGAGGTTGGATGCAGTGATAATGTCTCCGAGACACTGGAAGTTTTATATAGTTGTGATTTTGAGCTAAACAACAGAACACTTATGTTTGATTTTATGGAAGAGGCAGAGGGCTTTGTAGATGTTGGTGTTTTAAAAGCATTAATGCAAAAAAGTCTTTTAACCGCTAGACTCAAAGGGTATCGCATAGCTCAAAGCATAGTTGAAATAGGCTCGTTAGAGACAATTTTATCCTATAAAAAAATGGGTTTTAAAGAGGTGCAAAGTATAGAGTGTGAGCTTTACAGAGAAAAATTTGGCAGAGTTGGGCTGATGCTATTAAGCATTGAGTTCTAAAAGATTCTTATAGAACTCTCAGCTTTATCAATCCTTCCGTCAATAGTTGCCTTGGCATTGGCACTCTACACAAGAAATGTACTTATAGCTCTTTTAAGCGGTACGGTTCTTGGCGTATTTATACTGAATCATTTCGCATTTGTATTATCCCTAGAAGCCACTTTCCAACTCTTTATTTCGCTTTTGTCAGAAGCATGGATACTAAAAACCTTAGGATTTGCCATAATTGTCGGAAGTATAATGGCTTTGATTGAAGAGTCTCACGGAATTGCAGGGTTCGTGAAGCATGTGCATCATAAGCAACTTGTTACTTCAAGTCGTTCTGCTTTGGTACTTCCTTATATAATCGGTGTAATTATTTTTGTGGAGTCATCCATAACTTCACTTGTTGCAGGGGCGGTCGGAAAACCGCTTTGTGACAAATATAAAGTTCCGCATGCTAAGCTTGCTTTTGTTTGTGATTCTACATCCGCACCCATAAGCTCTCTTATTGTTTTAAATGGGTGGGGTGCACTTTTGCTGGGGCTTATTTCCACGCAGATATCTTTAGGCATAATGAGTGGAAATAGTCTAGATATTTTGGTGAATTCCATAGTTTATAACTTTTACGCTATGGCTATTTTAGCAGTTACATTTATTGCAATTTATTTTAACATAAACATCGGTGCCATGAAAGACACTAAATTTGTACCATCCACTTCACTCGCCCATGCTGATGAGCAGAGAAGTGCAAGCATGTACTACATGCTTTTGCCGATACTCTTGATGGTTGTTTTAGTATTCTTCTTTTTGTATATGACCGGAGATGGCAATATTTTGAAAGGAAGCGGTTCGAGTGCGATTTTTTATACCATGGTAACTACGCTTCTATTTACACTTTTTTATTTTGTCGGTACAAAAAATATGTCCATTGCCACATGGAGTTCTACGGCTATAAAAGGGGCTATAAAACTGATGCCTATAGCCGTGATACTACTCTTCTCTTTCTCTATAGGACAT
>JAUSKV010000258.1 GCA_030646745.1 Sulfurimonas sp.
ACAAAATGAAGAGCTCTTAGAAGCAAATCAAAAAGCCATGCAATCAGTGAAGGCAAAGGCAGAGTTCTTAGCAAATATGTCTCACGAGATAAGAACACCGTTAAATGCAGTACTAGGTTTTGTAGATTTATTAAAAGATGAGAGCAGAGGCAGAAAATCTTTAAAATATGTAGAAATCATATCTAGTTCAAGTAAAAGTTTACTAAAAATCATAGAAGATATTTTAGATTTTTCAAAAATAGAGAGCGGCAAACTTAATATTGATAAAATAGATTTTAACACAAAAGCGGAATTTGAAGTTATAACCTATCTCTTTAGTGCAAAGTGCTCACAAAATAATATTAATTTATCGCTTGTTTGTGATGAAAATTTACCACAAATTATAAACACAGACCCGCTAAGAGTCAAACAAGTTATCTCTAACCTATTAAGTAATGCTATAAAATTTAGCAAAGAGGGCAAAAATATTATAGTTGATATTAGCTATAGAGATAATCTATTAAATATATCTGTAAAGGATGAAGGCAAAGGGATAGCGTCAGATAAACTGACTCATATTTTTGAATCATTTTCTCAAGAAGACAGCTCAACAACAAGAGAGTTTGGCGGAACAGGATTAGGACTGTCGATTAGCAGCGAACTGGTAAAACTTCTAGGTGGTGAACTAAAAGTTAAAAGTGAAGTTGGAGTCGGAAGTGAATTTTACTTCTCTATTCCAATAACAATAGGCAAAAAACTTCTACAAACAAATGAGAATTTTAAAGATATAACATTTGCAGATAAAAAGGTTCTTCTAGTAGAAGACAACAAAGCAAACCAGATGTTTATGAAAATAATACTTAAAAAACTAACACTAAAGTTTGATATAGCAAATGATGGTCTGGAGGCGGTAGAGGCATTTAAAATAAATGAATATGATGCTATCTTAATGGATGAGAACATGCCAAATCTAAATGGCATAGAAGCCACAAAGCAGATACGATTACTTGAGAAAAAACAAAACTTAAAACATACTCCAATTATAGCCCTGACGGCAAATGCTTTAAAGGGCGATAGAGAGAAGTTTCTTGAAGCTGGAATGGATGAGTACTTAACAAAACCAATTGATAAAAAAAGATTGACCGAGATTTTAGAAAACTTTTTAAATATACAAAAATTAAAAGAAGACGTGTAATATGCTTAAGCGTTTACTTAATGGTTTAAGTGCCAAGGTACTGATAGTCGATGATATAAAAGAAAACAGGCTTATTGTTAAATTCTCATTAAAAAAGGGAGGTAAATACCAATTCTATGAAGCTTCTAACGGTAAAGAGGGGGTGGATATAGCTATAAAAGAGCTGCCGCATATCATATTGATGGATGCTATTATGCCCGTTATGGATGGCTTTGAAGCCATAAAAATATTAAGAGAAAACCCAATTACTAAAAGAATACCTATTATTATGATAAGTTCTTTAGATAATAAAGATGATAAAGTAAAAATTTTGCTATCTGGGAGTAGTGATTTTATCTCAAAACCTTTTGATCCTACAGAACTTATTATTAGGGTAAATTCACTTTTAACTCTTTACATACAGTTTTTAGTAAAGAAACAAGAGCTTCAAGAATCCTATACAATTATCAATAAACTGCATGCTTATGATGTGACACAGCAGCAGATTGCAAAAGAGAAGATTGAAGTAGCCATAGTAAATGATATGAATGAAAAAGAGGCTAAGATACTTTATATTCCGCATGACATTTTAAGCGGTGATTATTACTCACTTTATAAACGTAAAGACGGCTCAAAATTTATATATCTTATTGATGGGCAAGGGCATGGCATTTCTCCCGCTTTAACAGTTTTTTCTATCTCATCAACAATTAACAGTCTTATACACAAAGTTAAAGATTTGCAGGAGCTAATAGAGCTGCTTTTTCCGGCTATAAAAAATTTTCTAGGTGAGATAGAGCAACTCTCATATACAATAATTATGATAAATCCGGATGCTAAGAGCATCTCTTATGCTTCGGGAGGCATGTATCCTTTTTTAATTAAAACTGCAAATCATATCAAAAAAATAAAGGTAAATAATCTGCCTTTTATGAACTTTTCAACTACTCCGACTATAAAAACAATAGATGTAGAGGGTTGGGAATCGCTAGCTGTATATAGCGATGGTTTAGTAGAGTATGAAAGCCATGAACTCATCCAAATTACTCCAGAATTTCTTATCGAAAGTCCCTCTCTCATAAGTGGTTTTTTGGATACAATTAATAGCTCAAAGATTGAAGATGATGTCACACTTCTTTATATACAAAGAGGAGAATGAAATGAATGATATAAAAATATTATATGTTGAAGATGAAAAATCAATCATAGAATTTGTCAAAATTTTATTTAAAAAGAGGAGTGATTGTAGTGTGACATATGCACAAAATGGCGAAGAAGCATTTGCACTCTATGAAAATAATAAATTTGATATAGTTATTACAGATATGATAATGCCTGTCATAGATGGGTTTGAACTAATAGAAAAAATAAAAAAAATGAATCCTAAACAAATATTTATGATGGTTACGGGACTCGACAGTAAAGAGGATTTAATACGAGCCATTGAGCTTAGAATAAGTTTTTTTGTAGAAAAACCTATAAAACCAAAAAAATTCAATCAAGTTTTACAAGATAGTATAAACTTAGTGAATCAAAAAAGAGAGTTAGCACTTTCAAATCTACTATTAGTTCAATACAAACATGCAATTGATACAAGTACAATTTTATCCAAAACCGATAAAGATGGGAAAATCACTTATGTTAACGAGGAGTTTTGCAGAACATCAAAATATACACGAGAGGAACTTATCGGCAAACCGCACAATATAGTAAGACACCCTGATACTCCTTCAGAATTATTTAAAGAGATGTGGGAAACAATAGAATCAAAAAAGCAATGGAAAGGGAAAGTAAAGAACATGGCAAAGGATGGCTCTGAATATATTGCAGATGTTCTTATCATGCCGCTGCTTGACACAAATAACAACATCATGGAATATTTGGGAATTAGACATGACATAACAGAGCTTGAACTCTACAAAGATGATTTGCAGAAACAGCTCTCAATGGCAGTTAAAGATATAATAGACACACAGAAAGAAGTTGTTTTCACAATGGGTTCTATAGCTGAGACAAGAAGCAAAGAGACAGGTTTTCATGTAAAAAGAGTTGCCGAATACTCTTATATTTTAGCTACTCTCTCTGGAATGGCGCAAGAGGAAGCAGAACTTCTAAAGCTCTCTAGTCCTATGCATGATATAGGAAAAGTAGGTATTCCTGATTCTATACTCAATAAACCAACTAAACTCACTTTAGATGAGTTCGAGATTATGAAAAGACATTCAACTCTGGGCTATGAGATGCTAAATATCTCCAGTAGAGAGATTCTTAAAACTTCGGCAATTATTGCATATCAGCATCACGAAAAATGGGATGGAACCGGATACCCGAGGGGATTAAAGGGTGATGAGACTCATATTTATGGAAGAATAACTGCCATTTGTGATGTTTTTGATGCACTGGGATCTGACAGATGTTACAAAAAAGCTTGGGAGCTTGATAAGATTCTCGATTTTTTTCAAGAAGAAAAAGGAAAGCAATTTGATCCAACTCTTGTCGAGCTGTTTTTAGCCAATTTAAATCAGTTTTTAGAAATAAGAGATATTTTTAAAGACTAATAAAAAGTGGAGAATGCCGATTTTAAGAGAGAGTTTACCTCCCTCTCAACCGGCAATATATTTAAAGTTTAACAGTCACTTATCTAGTTACAGCCACACCCACCTGCACCATGCTCATGTTTTGGTTTAGGGGCAGCAGAAGTTGAACATGCACCTGCGCCATGATTATGCTTTGCTTGAGGAGCTGATGCAGTTGAACATGCACTTACACCTGGAGCTGTTGTAGGTTGCACTGCTTGATTGTCAACTCCGCCTTTTGCATTTATGTCTTCAATCGTAGCCCAGATAGACTCAGCCGCTTTCATATATCTTTTTGCACTCTCACTGCTAGGAGCAACAAAAGTAATAGGCTTACCGTCATCTCCACCGATTCTGATGCTTGACTCAATAGGAATCTCAGCAATAATTTGAGTCTCAAACTCATCCGCCATCGGTTGCGTTGTACCTTTTCCAAAGATATCATACTCCACACCCGTATCAGGAGCAATAAATCCGCTCATGTTCTCAATTATTCCGGCGATTGGAATATTCAGTTTTCTAAACATGTCGAGTGAACGGCGAGAGTCATCAAGTGAAACACCCTGAGGCGTTGTAACCGTAAGACCTGCCGTAACCGGAACGCTTTGGGCTAATGTCAGTTG
>JAUSKV010000061.1 GCA_030646745.1 Sulfurimonas sp.
GATAGAAGAACCTACAAGTGATATAGAGATATATGCAAAAGAGGTTCTGAACTCCCTTATTAATGACAACCTGCCACCTACTCCAAATAATTTTTCACTCTATTTTGATAGACTCTTGGAAAAAAAGAGTGAATATGTCCGTAAACAGATAGTTTCAATGCTAGAACTTGAAGAGGATAATGATGGCGAAAAGACCATTATACTTGAGCAGAGCCTCAAACAAGGGTTTTCATCAATAAAGAATATTTTGTCTATAACGGCAAGTTTATACAAGAATATGGCTTTAATGACGAAAATTCTTGATAAAAGAAAAGAAGAGCTAAAACAAGGCAATGATGTTCAATCAATAGCTGGGATTGTTGGTGTTTTAGAGGGAGATATATCTAAATTAAACACTATATTGACAAAACAGAGCACACAACTCAAAGAGCTTTATGATGAAACAGCAGTAGTTGTAAAAAGTGTAGAGAATGAGACTATATTTGATAATAGGTTTGGAGTCTATAATAAAAGATATCTTTTAACAAAAATTGCTCATGAGATGGGCTTAATTAAGCAGTTTAATCACAAAAGCTCTCTTATCATGATAGAACTTGACCGCAATCTTCAAGAGAGCGTAAATAATGAAAAAGCAATTGTACTTATGACAAGAACAATTGCTAGACTTTTACTGAAAACTTCGAGAAGAAGCGATATAGTTGCACACTATGGTAACGGTATATTTTCGATGCTTTTAAAACATACAGATATAGCTAGTGCTAAACATGCCAGCGGAAGACTCTGCGAGCTGGTCTCAAACAGCAACTTCTTCTTGGCTGACCGTGAAATTCAACTAAAAATCGCTATCGGCATTACGAATGTTGTTCCAGAATACTCTGTTGAAGAGACAATAGTAAGTGCAATGAGTGGAATTGAAAAAGCATACACAGAAGAAAATGTAGATTATGCAGTTGTAACAAGAGGTGACGGGACACCGGAAGAGAAAGAATAATCCAATGAACTTGAGCATAGTAGAATATCCTGATAAAAAACTGCGAGAAAAATCTCTAAAAGTTGAAAAATTTGATGCGAATTTGCATAAGCTTTTAGATGCGATGCACTCTGTGATGATTAAGACAAACGGCATAGGGCTTGCTGCCATCCAAGTAGCACATGCTAAACAAGTCCTTATTTTGAATATTCCAGATGAAGACGGTGAACAGCCGCTAGAGAATCTTATAGAGATGATTAATCCGCTTCTTGTCTATAAAGAGGGTGAAACTATCTATCAAGAGGGGTGTCTGAGTGTTCCTAGTTTTTATGAAGATGTTACACGCTATGAGAATGTTTCGGTTAACTATCAAGACAGAAATGGAAATACAAACACATTAGAGGCAACAGGACTTTTAAGTATTGCTATTCAGCATGAGATGGATCATTTAGTTGGTGTTCTATTTATAGATAAATTATCCTACGCTCGCAGAAAAAAGTTTGAAAAAGAGTTCAAGAGAGTGCAAAAAGAGAAAAAAAGCTCTTAAAATATTACAATCTGTCATATTATTTCACAAAGACCAATCAAAACGCTACTATTAGACTAACTAAAATAGAAGGTTAGTATTATGAAAGTAGTTTTTTGTGCCACATACGAAGGGATTGATGCTAAAGTTGTTCAAGTTGAATCCACCCTCACAAAAGGACTTCCCTCTTTTTCTATTGTCGGTATGGCATCTGCATCTATTACCGAGGCAAAAGAGAGAGTAAAATCTGCACTTCTAAGCAATGACTTCTCCTTTCCGCCAAAACGGATAACAATAAATTTAGCTCCGAGCGATGTTAAAAAAGAGGGGTCTCAATTTGACCTCAGCATCGCTCTAATGATAGCGCTTGACTATCTCCATAGTGACTTTAGCGAATGGTTTGTTTTTGGAGAGTTAGGGCTTGACGGAAGTGTAAAAGAGAATCTCCATCTCTATCCTCTCATATTGTCGCTTGCAAATCAAAAAATCATCAAAAAAGCGATAGTTCCCCATGCTGCACTCACAAAACTCTCAAAAATCCCCAATGTAGAGTTTTACGGTGTCAATAATCTCAACGAAGCAATAGAACTTCTGAAAAATCAAGAAACGGCGATGCCTAGTATAGAGCAAAGCGATATTACCTACCCGTTTTACGAAATTGATGGAGAAAAATATTACTACACAAAAGAGTATGATGAAGATTTTATAGATGTAAAAGGTCAAGAAGTGGCGAAGCGAGCGGCGCTCATTAGTGCTGCAGGTTTCCATAACATCCTTTTTGAGGGAAGCCCTGGGTGTGGAAAGAGCATGATTGCAAAGCGGATTCGATATATTTTGCCGCCCATGCACATCGATGAGATTCTTGATGTTGCAAAGCTCGATGTGTTGGATGCAAAAGAGCCTCGCTTTAAACCTCACAGAAATATCCGCTCTCCGCACCATACATCAACGCTCTCAAGTGTATTTGGCGGCGGTTCTCACCGTGCCATGATTGGCGAAGTCGGCTTAGCGCATCGGGGAATACTCTTTTTAGATGAACTTCCGCACTTCTCAAAGAGTGTACTCGAAGCCATGAGAGAGCCTATGCAGGACAATAAAATCAGAATATCAAGGGTAAACTCAAAGGTAGAATATCCGAGCGATTTTCTATTTATAGGAGCTATGAATCCATGCCCATGCGGAAATCTTTTAAATGAAAAGCTTGAGTGCAGGTGCAGTGAATTAGAGGTGCAGAGATACAAAAACAGGCTCTCCGACCCGTTTTTGGACAGAATAGATTTGACAGTGGTGATGCAAAGTGCAAATTCGGATGACAAAGCAAGTTTCAGCTCAAAAGAGTTTCATAAAAAAGTGGTAGAAGTTCATATTTTCAATAAAAAAAGAGGTCAAAATAGTTTTAATGCAAAGTTGAATGACAATGAAATTGAGAAGTTCTGTCTGCTGAGCGATGAGGCAAAAGCCACTTTAGAGATGGCAATAAGCAGATTTGCACTCTCTTTTCGAGGAATAAAGAAGATTCAAAAAGTGAGTCGAACGATTGCGGATTTAGAGGGCTGTGAAGTTATAGAAAAAAAACATCTCCTTGAAGCTCTCAGCTACAGAAGAAGATGATTTTTACATGTCGGCATATAAAGTTGTAACTATTCACACATTATAATAAGTAGCATTTGGATGATAAACAACCAAAGCACTTGTTGACTGCTCAGGGTGAATCTGAAATGTTTCACTCAGCTCAATTCCAAACTCTTCGGGTTTTAGCAGGTCAAAGAGTGGACGGTTAAGTTCCAAATCCGGGCATGCGGCATAACCGAACGAGTATCTTGCACCCTGATATCTGTTCATTTGAACATCTCCGAGTTTACTTCCCTCACTCTCTGAGATGTTCAAATCGAGCCGTATCTGCTTGTGAACCATCTCCGCTAAGGCTTCCGCAAGTTCCACTCCCAAACCATGAAACTGATAATACTCGGTGTAATTCCCGCTCTCATAAATCTCTCGCTCAGCCTCGCTCAGTTTTGCTCCTGCACTTACACATGTAAGCGCGATGACATCGTGTCTGTCGGAGTGAAAAAAGTCGCTCAAAGCACGGTGGGGCTGTTTGCTCTGTCGTGGAAATGTAAACATGGTTTCAGCTCTGCCTATGACATTTACAAGCGGTTCACGGTTTACTTCATCCGGCGAATTGTACCCCTCGCTCTCATCGAAAATCAAGAGAGTGTTGTCATCGCTTCTACATGGCCAGTATCCGTAAACGATGGTCGGTTCAAAAAGTTTTTCATCCAAAAATCTCTTTTTGAGTTTCTCGTAGGCAGGTACAATCACTTCGTCCATCTGCTTTTTGTATGCCTCTTTTGTCATCCCTTTGGAGCTATATCCCCAACGAGATTTAAAAAGTATTTTGTGATTTATCCATTCAAATGCCAACTCTATTTGAGCAGGTGTGAGCTTCATCTCTCTTCTTCCCCAAAACGGCGGAGTCGGAACTTTTACTTCACGGCTTGGCATGTGGAGTTCGTGAAATGGCGGAATAATTATCTCTTTTTTCTCTTTTATAATCTTTTCTTCACTCTCTTTGCCATGCAAATCCGTATCCAAATTTCCTTTTTCAATCCTGCTCATGGAAGTCACTCCGTCAAAAGCATCCTTGCAGTAAAAGATTGCCCCGTCATAAAATGGACGGCAAAAGTCATCTATAAATGCACGGGTAAGTGCCGCACCGCCTAAAAGTACTGGCACGCTTATTCCGGCGGCTTTGAGAGCTTCGAGATTCTCTTTCATCACCTGCGTTGATTTTACCAAAAGTCCACTCATGCCGATGGCACTTGCGTTTGACTCTTTGAGGGTTTTTATGAAGCTCTCTAAATCCACCTTTATTCCTAAATTGATAACCTTAAAACCGTTGTTTGAGAGAATAATATCGACAAGATTTTTACCAACATCATGCACATCCCCTTTGACCGTTCCCAAAATCAGGGTCGTATCCACTGCTTTGTCTATCTTCGGCAGATAAGGGTTGAGATAATCGACGGTTTTTTTCATGGTCTCTGCACTCTGAAGTACAAACGGCAACTGCATCTGTCCCGAGCCAAAAAGCTCACCGACAACTTTCATCGCATCAATCAAAATTTCATTGACGATTTTCTCCGGTGCTATCATGTGACGCGCCTCTTCCACAAGAGGAATCATTCTCTCTTTGTCTCCATCCATAAGAAGTTTTGCAATTTTTTGCTCACTGCTCATGCTCAGATAGGCTGCATCCTCCGCCACATTATCAATCGCTTCTTTGGTGCTGAAATGTTCAATAAAAGTAAAGAGAGCTGCACCGCCAAGCTTTCGGTTAAAAATCAAATCATCGCATAGTTCTTGGTCTTCTTGGCTGATTTTATTTAAGGGAATAATATGTTGCACATTGATAATTACGCTAGTTAAACCTGCTTCGATGCAGTGATGCAAAAACATGGAGTTCAGGTAAGGTCGTGCATCTTTATCAAGCCCGAATGAGATATTAGAAAGTCCTAAAACTGCGCCCACTTCAGGGTGTCGCTTTCGTAATTCCCGTATAGCTTCGATAGTATTTATTCCTGCATCTCTATACTCCTCATCGCCGCTTCCAAGGGTAAATGTGAGCAAGTCAAAGACCAAATCTTGTGGATTTATGCCATGTTTTTGAGTGGCAAGGGAGTAAATCCGCTCCGCAATCTCTATTTTTCTCTCAACTGTTTTTGCCATGCCAATCTCGTCTATGGTTAAACAAACCAAAGCTGCACCATATTTTTTGGCGAGTTGGCAAACCGTATCAAACTTCTCTATCCCATCTTCTAGGTTTACAGAGTTTATGATTGGTTTTCCGCCGATAAGTTTAAGAGCCGCTTCAAGCGCCGGAGTTTGCGTTGAATCAGGCATAAGAGGAAGCGCCAATTTCTGGGCATAAAGACTTAAAACCTTGTTCATATCTTTGGTCTCATCGCGCCCTGCAAAACCTACGCTCACATCCAAAACATGTGCGCCGACCCTTACCTGTTGCTGTCCGACACTAAGCGTTCCCTCATAATCTTCAGCCAAAAGAAGTTCTCTAAAAGCTTTAGAACCCGTTGCATTGCTTCGCTCTCCGATTAAAAGAGGAGCTGGTTCTTGCATAAGCGGCACGGTGGAGAAGAGCGAGGCAAGAGAGTTTGCCTGAGTTCCGCATGCAGGTTTTGGAGTTTTGTTGCTTACACGGTTGACCAAGGCACGAATGTGTTGCGGTGTTGTTCCGCAGCATCCGCCCAGAAAACTCACACCGCTAAAATCTAAAAACGATTCCTGTTTGTCTGCAAACTCTTCGGGTGCCATCGGATAGTAGGTGTATCCGCCACGGTTTTGCGGAAGCCCTGCGTTGGCATGTACACTTATCGGTTTGCCCCAAAGTTCGCTGAGAGTTTTTACATGTTTTAGAACCTGCTCTGGTCCTGTTCCGCAGTTAAAACCAAGGCTTAAAATATCAAAAGGCTCTAAAATTGTTGCGATTGTTGCAGCATCTGTTCCGATAAGCATCGTTCCGCTGAGTTCAATTGTGACGGAGACCATTATCGGGATTTGAGTATTTCTTTCTCTGTTAGCCTCAGCGCAGGCATGCAAAGCAGCTTTAATTTGAAGCGGGTCTTGACAAGTTTCAAGTAAAAAAACATCCACTCCGCCATCGATAAGCGCCAAACAAAATTCAGTGTAACCAGCAAACATCTCATCATAGTGAATATGCCCAAGGGATGGAAGTTTCGTTCCAGGGCCGATGGAACCTAAAACAAAACGGGGATGTTCAGGCGTGCTAAACTTTAAACACTCCTGTTTTACAAGCTCCGTTCCCGCCTTTGTCAGCTCATACGCTCGATGCCCGATTTGGTACTCATCAAGCACCCAAGAAAAGGAGCCAAAAGTGTTCGTACTGATAAAGTCTGCACCAGAGGTAAGATACGCATGAAAAATCTCACTCAAAACCTCAGGACAGGTAACATTAAGAAGCTCATTACACCCCTCATTTCCTTCCCACGCTGCATGTGGAATTTTATCATCTCGTTGTTGGAGCTGTGTTCCCATGGCACCGTCAATGATGAGCGGGCGAGTTTTTATGGTGTTTAAAATATACTCTTTAGTTGTCATTGTTAAAAATCTTTTGTTAAATTATGGAAGGTTATTCTATCAAAAATGAGCATAAAAGAGGCTTTGTGACTGTTCAGAGACTCATAGCTAAAAAAGGAACTTAAAAACAGGAAATTGAGCAATTTAATTTAGAATTTTTTATGCTATATTATTCGCTCGTAATTTTAGTAAAGCTTAAGGGGTTTATGATGTTAGAGAGTGTTTCTATTAGAGTAAAAATGGTGTTAATGGTTTTTATCCCTGTTTTTATAATTTTTATATTATTAGGGTTAAATGGCTACAAGAGCTATAAAAAGGTTGAGGAGCTCTCAACTATAAAAGAGGTATCAATTTTATCAACAAAAATCGGCTCGATGCTTCATAATAGCCAAAAAGAGAGGGGTGCTTCTTCTGGTTTTGTTGGTTCAAACGGAGTGCAATTTGCTGATGATTTAACCAATATAAGAAAAGATACCGATGATACAAAAGCTGACATGGAGCTATTTTACAAGAGTATGAATTTCAGTAAATATCCAAAAGAGATGCAAGAGAGAATGGGTGATGCAATGCAAAAGCTGTCTCAACTAAAAGAGAAAAGAGAGCAAATCAGCTCTTTAAAGATAAGTGTGCCGGACACCGTAGCCTATTATACAAATATGAATGCCTCCTTTTTGGACGCTGTTGCCTATGTAGCCAAAATGAGTACAAATCAAGAGATGAGTACATCTTTAAATGCCTATAGTAACTTCTTATACTCCAAAGAGAGAGCCGGAATTGAGAGAGCGGTTATGACGGGAACATTTGCAAAGAACTCTTTTCCTGATGGCTTTTATCCGAAATTTATTAAACTCATTAGCGAGCAAGATGTATTTATGGGTCGATTCTTATTCTTAGCCTCTAAAGCAAATAGTGATTTTTATAAAAACACTCTCGTTGGAAACGATATTGATGAAGTGAACCGAATGAGAAATGTTGCAATGACACACATGAATGGCAACTTTGAGATTGATGCGGCATATTGGTTTAAAACGATAACAGCAAAAATAAACTTACTAAAAAAAGTTGAAAACTATCTCTCTGAGTCTGTTTTGGCTGACGTTGACAACTTAAAGAGTAGTGCACAATCAGATATGATTCTCAATATTGTAGCAAATATTATAATACTGTTTTTCATCATCACATTTGGTTTTTTAGTTGCAAATGGATTGATAAAAAGAATTTCATTACTTAGACATGAACTCGATGAGATAATCTCTTCTAAAGATTTTTCACAGAAGATTACACAAACCGGAAGTGATGAGATATCTTCTATTCAGAATGCAGTCAATCATACTATTCAAGTGGCAAATGAGGCGATTAATAGTGCAAAAGAGCATTTGGAAGAGTCAAATAAACACTCCCAAGTGAGAGCCGAACAGCTCTCA
>JAUSKV010000062.1 GCA_030646745.1 Sulfurimonas sp.
GAAATAAATAAATAAAAAATAATTACTTTTGGAGACTAAATAATGAAAACATATAAAATTGCACTGATTAAAGGTGATGGAATCGGTCCGGAAATTATAGATGAAGCTGTGAAAGTTTTAGACTCTGTTGCTTCATGTTATGATTTTGATTTCTCTTATGAAGAGGCTTTGATGGGTGGATGTGCTTATGATATTACAGGCGACCCGCTTCCTCAAGAGACTATAAATATTTCATTAAACAGTGATGCGGTTCTTTTTGGAGCTATCGGCGGAACAAAATGGGATAATTTACCTCGTGAAAAACGCCCGGAGAGCGGTCTTTTGAGATTTAGAAAAGAACTCGGCGTTTATGCAAACCTTCGTCCGGCTGTTGTGTATGATGAGCTTGTAAATGCTTCATCGCTTAAACCGGAGATTGTCCGTGGTGTTGATTTAATGGTTGTTCGTGAACTTATCGGTGGAATCTATTTTGGTGAGCCTAAAGGGCGTGATGAAAATAGAGGGTGGAATACCATGGTTTATACCCGCCCGGAGATTGAGAGAATCGCGCATCAAGCTTTTAAAATAGCGATGACAAGAAGCAAAAGAGTTTGTTCTATAGACAAAGCAAATGTTTTAGATGTTTCTCAACTTTGGAGAGATGTAGTAACCGAAGTAGCAAAAGAGTACCCAGAGGTTGAACTCTCTCACATGTATGTGGATAACGCTGCGATGCAACTCATCCGCGACCCAAAACAGTTTGATGTAATGCTCACGGGTAATATTTTTGGAGATATTTTGAGTGATGAGGCAAGTATGCTCTCAGGTTCTATCGGTCTTTTACCGTCCGCTTCTGTTGGAGCAAAAATCGGTGTTTATGAGCCTATTCATGGTTCGGCACCGGATATTGCAGGTCAAGGGATAGCAAACCCTATTGCTACAATAGCATCGGCTTCTATGATGCTTAGATATGCACTTGGTGAAATTTCTGCTGCAGATAAAATTGACGAAGCTATTAAAAGAGCACTGAGTGAAGGGTATAGAACAAGAGATTTGGCGCAGTTTGATGCTAAAGAGGTTTGTTCAACAAGCGAGATGGGCTCTATAATTGCTAATTATGTGGCAAAATGCAAACACTAACACTCGCAAATATCTATGAACTTCAGGGTCTCAAAGAGGAGGCTTTAGAAATTTACAAAGGGGTTCTAAAAAAAGATCCTTCAAATAGTGATGCTAAAATTGCAATACGAAGACTCTCTGGCATGAGAAAAAAATTCTTAAATGTAAATACTCAAATGAAAGCCTTCTTCTTGAAAATGGATACAGATGTTGAATTTAACGAGTTTGAAAGGTGGTTATTAAAGTCATGGAATTAAAAGATGTAATACTCTCTACCCTTGCAGAGATGGAAGATAATGAAGTTGCCAGAAAAGCTCTTGAAATCTCTGAATATGAAATAAAAGAGATGATGAGACCTAATCTAAACAATATAAATGCAATCATAAAACAAGAGACAGAAATAGAGATAGAAGTTCAAGCAGAAACTAGAGGCTCAACGCCTGAGAGCGAACTTATGTATCTCAACTCTATAAGAGAGAGACTTCTGGTGTTATTTGAAGGGTTTCAAGCACCTAACAATACAAATATAGAAGCCAAAGTGGATATGACACTCAACTTCTTAGAGTATGTTTTGGCAACAATAGATAATAGAGTGGAGAATTTAAAAAGAGGACAAAATAATGAGTCAATATAGAGTGCTGATAGATGCCTATGATGAAAAGGGATTAGTGAATAAAGTTTCCGGTGTTTTTTATAGCTATGACTTAAATATCATGTCAAACAGTGAATTTGTTGACCAAGAGAATAATAAATTTTTTATGAGAAGCGTTGTGGATGGAGATGTTAATTTAGAGGAGTTGAAAAAATCTTTAACTGATATTTTACCGACTAACACAGGCATAGAAGTAATAGAACCTAAAAAGAAAAATATTATTATTATGGCAACAAAAGAGATGCATGCTCTTGGAGATATTTTAATCCGTCATGAAGCCGGTGAGTTGGAAGCAAATATATTGGCTGTTGTCTCTAATTACAGTGATTTGGAATCTTTGGTGAAAAAATTTGATATTCCCTTCATCACAATTTCTCATGAGGGATTAGACCGCTCAACGCATGAAAACAGAATAATTGAGTGCATTAATGGTTTTAAAGATGTAAATTATATAGTTTTGGCTAAATACATGAGAATTCTGACTCCTCGATTTGTGGAGACATATGAAGATAAAATCATAAATATTCACCACTCATTTTTACCTGCTTTTATTGGTGCAAACCCATACAAACAGGCATATGACAGGGGTGTTAAAATTATAGGTGCCACTGCACACTTCGTAAACAATAACCTTGATGAAGGTCCGATTATCGCTCAAGAGGTTATACATGTTGACCATGCTTATGGGTGGAGAGATATGCAAAGAAAAGGCAAAGATGTAGAAAAAATTGTACTCTCCCGTGCACTTAAGCTTGCACTTGAAGATAGAATTTTTGTCTATGCAAATAAAACTGTTATATTTTAGGAGTTTATTTGTTTAATTTAGTTTTAGTAAATCCTCAAATTCCAAACAATACAGGTGCAATTGGCAGACTTTGTGTAAATGCGGGAGCGGCTCTTCATCTTATTAAGCCGATAGGTTTTGACATCGATGAAAAAGCCGTAAGACGTGCAGGGCTTGATTATTGGCACAAGCTAGAGTTACATGTTTGGGAGAGTATAGAAGAATTTTTTGAACAAAACGAGATAACTGATAACGCATATTTTGCTACAACTAAAACAGATAGACCCTACTTTGAAGCAGAGTTTAAGAGTGGGGACTATATATTTTTTGGCAGTGAAACGGCTGGGATTCCTGAAGATATACTAGACAGATACAAAGAGCAAAACATTACAATTCCAATGACAAAAGAGGGCAGAAGCCTTAATTTAGCAATCAGTGCAGGCATTGTCTTGTATGACGCAATTAGACAAAACTATATGACTTTCAAGGAAAATGTATGAATCCAATTATAGACAACATTATGATGTTTTTGTTTGTCCTATTTTTATTTTGGGTATTTATGGGCTATCATAAAACAAAAACAGAAAATAGAGAAAAAGAAGAACAAGAAAAAAAAGCTAAAGAGAATTTGGACGAATAGACTCTTAAAAAAGTTTTTTTGCCCAAATTTCTATACGGTTTTCAAATCTCTCCAATAAACTCTCCGCACTTTTAATTATCAATATCATCTCATTTCCTTTAGTTAATTTGAAAAAGTTTATACTATTTTGTAATACTTTCTCAAAAATATTGCAATTTGTCAATAAAATATTGACTAAAAGGGTGAATAGTATTATAATCTTACAAAATGCAATGGAGGTGTTGTTGTGAATAATTTTATAGAAATAGTTGAAGAGATAAAAAGTATAGTGTCTAATGAATATAGTGGCAAAAAAATATTTGACAAAGATGTGGCGGATATTTTGGGTATAACACAGATGAACTTTGCAACAATGAAAAAAAGAAATAAGATACCATTTGGAGAACTTTTAGACTTTTGCGCTACTAGAAATATATCTATCAATTGGATGTTATATGGGCAATCACCGGAGAGTCTTATTGAGGCTACAAACAAGTTCTACATAGTTAAATATTTTAATGATATTCATGCAAGTGCCGGCGGTGGAAGTGAGAATGAGTGTGAAGAGATAAAAGAGTTAGAAATTCCGGAGCAGTTTGTTTTTATGCTTGGTGGAGAAAAGGAGCTAAAAAACATAGAAGCAATTAATGTTTCAGGCGATTCTATGGAGCCTACTTTTAGTTACAATGATATTGTTTTTATAAATAGAGCAAAAACTGACCTGCAGAGAGGCGGTATATTTACAATTAAGACAGAAGCAGGACTATTTATAAAACGGGTGCAGAAGAGGATAGACGGAAAAATTGATATAATATCTGACAATAAAGTTTATTCCACACAAACTCTAAATCCAGAAGAGATAGAAGTTATAGGCAGGGTAGTAAGCAGATTTGGTGATGTTGACTAAGAAGGTTTTGATTTGAAGTATTTTTTTGCAGTTTTAGCAATTCTTTTATTTTTTGGTTGTTCTTCAAAAGAAATAAAGCCAAAAAGTGAGGAAAAAGTAATATCTGATTTAGTGAATCTTCCGCAAAATATAGAGTCTTACACTGAAAATATTGATGACAACATATCTCTTTATGATATTCAAAAAAAATATAATGCATCTTACTTTAGAATGTGGAATATAGAAAAGCCAAAAGAGAGAGTGGAAAATATAAAATGGCCGTTTTATACCTATGCAAATATAAAAACTTTTGGAGAAAATCTACAGCCGCTGCAAAAAGAGTTTTTTGATAAGATGTATGAAAACTCAAATTTTGACTCTTTTGCCATGCTGAATCAAAGAGCTATAACACTGAAATATTCAGATTTAAGATTGTTTCCAACAATTGCACCTCTGCTGAAAGATCCATCTTTGGCTGGGGAGGGTTTCCCTTTTGATTATCTGCAAAATAGCTCGATTCATGCAAATGAACCTGTATTGGCTTCTCACTACTCAAAAGATGGAGAGTGGGTATATGTATTTGCAAGTTTTGCAAGCGGATGGATAAAGAGCGACAGATTGGCATTTATAGAAAAAAAACATACTGATATTTGGCAAAAATCAAAGCAAATTTTCATAACAAAAGAGGGTCTCTCTCTCTTTACAACCGAAGGAACTTTTCTTTATAAATCAAAGATAGGCATGTCTTTTGCACTAATTAATGAAGATAAAGATAACTACACTGTGCTGGTTATTGTTGCATGCGGAAATTCTAAACCGCTTTATAAACAGGCAAAAATACTAAAAGAGATTGCAACTAAAAATGTTTTGAGCCTGAACAAAACGAACTTAAATAAAATTATGAGCGAAATTTCAAAGTCGCATTATGGCTGGGGCGGCATTTATGAACAGAGAGATTGTTCCTCATCGCTTCGTGATTT
>JAUSKV010000067.1 GCA_030646745.1 Sulfurimonas sp.
ATTAGACATACAAAAAAAACTTTCGATAAATAAACGCATTGAAAAAGACAATATTGAGAGGCAAGAAGACATTAATGCTTTATCAACAAATTTATATCATGACATAGGAACAAATTGTAATAAATTATTAACACTAATGAATCCAGTAATTAGGCGTGTAAAGGATCAAAAAGATAGTGTTTATTTTTATGCAATTAGAATATATGGAATGGAGTATTTTAAGAAACATGGGTTATATTACAAAGAAAAAAACAAACAAAATAATAGTAGAGACTTTAATTTTCCTATTGATTTAATCACAGAAGATGAAGCCTTTTTTAAAACCTTTGTTGCTGACCCTACATCAATTTCAAAAATAGAACTTTTAAATCTTTTGGATGTTAAGTTTAAAGATATAGAAAAAGAGTTAAATGAAAATTCATGTAATAGTAAATATGTGTGGTTTATAATAAACGATTATTATGAAAAAACATTTAGTAAAATTGTATATAAACTTTTATCTAATGCTTTTAAACATGCTATTTTAGATAGTGAAAATAAAATATTGTTAGAGCTAAAAATGGATAATGGATATTTTGAAATAATTATTGGTAATACAGCTGAATCCACTACAATCAATCAAGAAACTATTGAAAAAGAGTTAAAAAATAAAAAAGATGGTACATTAAATAATGTTGCATCTATGTGTCAAGATATAGGATTAAAGATAAAGGTAAATGTAGCCGATTTAGAGCATATGAAATATATTACATTTACTGTATATAATAAAATGGAGATATTATAAAATGAATATCAATAAAGACTATAATATATTAATTATAGATGATGATTCGCTCACGAGGACGGGGCTTTTTGAAGTCTTAACGACAGATTATAATAATAGTAAAATTGAAGATAAATATGAATTTCCGTATGCATTGGTAGGCACAAGCGGAAATAGTTTTAAGTTTTTTTATTGTGAAGATCCTGAAAAGTTGGAGAGTCGTATTAGAACATTTCTTAATAATCATTTGTTTTTTGATCAAATATATTTTGATATGAAATTTGATAATTATGGTGACGGAGATCAATCAAATATATTTGAAACAAAAGGTTATGATCTTTTAAAAAACATTAGTAAAATATATAGAGAGAATAGGGCAATTTATGACACGCCTAAACTTTTTATATATTCAATTTTGCAGCCGTCAGTAGATGATAAAATAGAAATAAAAAAACAACTTAACAATTATAATATTTATTTTATTGAAGACAAAACTGTTGAAGGTTTATTATCATCAGTGAATCAACATTCAGATAAGATGTTGGAAAAACTATTGAAGTAAAGAAAGCTTTCTGTTTCTCCCTCTTTAATGGAAGTTTTCTCGTTCCATCCTCTCCCGAGGTGGAATGCATACTCAAATTAATTTCCAATTTAAACAATCTCCACACCCTTAGCAAAGTTCATAGTCACACAGTGGAGTGAGCCGTGTTGGCGGACTAGAACGGAGCAGTTTACGGCTACGATGTCTCTTTCAACAAAAGTTTTTACACAAAATTTTTGCAAAGAGATTTTGTGATTAAGTCATATTCATCATCGCTAAGTTTTGCGATTTTCTCGCCTATTCTCTGCTTTGAAAGAGTTCTGATTTGATTGATTAAAATATCAGAATCTTCTTTTAGATTCTCCCTTTTTGCAATTCTCATTCGATAAGGCAACATGTTATCAATCAAATCAGTTGATAAGGGAAGCAGTATAACCGTATCTAAAATAGAATTTTCATCATCTCCTGAAATAATTACAGCCGGTCTTATTTTGCCAACTTCATCACCTTTTTTTGGATTAAGATTGACTGTTACAATATCACCTCTACTTAATTCCATCATCCACTCCAATCTCTGCAAATTCTAAATCTTGATGATTTTTTAACTTGTTGAGTTTCTTGATTTTTTCTTCTTTATCTATTTGTTCTATGAGTGGCAGAATATAGCTTTCATATTTGGAAGATATAAAATATCCTAAAGTAGTATGTGCTCTTTTATCGATTATTTCACCAATATCCATAGATTTTATAAGTGATGGTTTGTTTTGAATATCTGTAATTCCATAACTTAACATTTTATATCCTTAGTTTTAATATATAAGGATTATATCTTATATATTATTTCTCAAGTATTAAACTATTTCTACACCTTTTGCAAAGTTCATAGTCACACAGTGGAGTGAGCCATGTTGGCGGACTAGAACGGAGCAGTTTACGGCTACGATGTCTCTGCCAACAAAAGTTTTTCTGAACATCTCTAGTGCCTCTTCGTCTTGGCTTACCCCGTAAGTAGGTACAATTACCGCACCGTTTACAATCAAAAAATTTGCATAAGTTGCCGGAAGTCTCTCATCATCGTAAATCATTTCGTCTGTCATTGGGAGTGCAACGAGTTTGAAACCATGTGATTTTTCTAGCTCTTGAAGCTCCTCTTCCATAAGCTTTAGCTCTTTGTAATGCTCATCACTTTCATCTTCGCACTTCACATACATGATGGTGTTTGCATCGCAAAATCTTGCAAGTGTGTCGATGTGTGAGTCGGTGTCGTCTCCTGCCAGGTAGCCGTGGTTGAGGTAGAGAATCTCAGTTGCTCCGAGGTAAGCAGAGATTTTTTGCGTGATTTGAACTGAGTCGAGAGTATGGTTTCTGTTTTTGTTTAGAACGCACTCCGAAGTTGTTAAAACTATCCCTTTCCCATTGCTTTCGACTCCGCCGCCCTCTAAAATAAAGTCGTAACTCTCTATCTTTGCCGAGTAGTGCTTTGCGATTGCTCTGCTCATCTCATTGTCTAAATGGGCATCAAATTTACCGCCCCAGCCTGTGAAAATAAAATCAAGAAGTTTAACCTCTCCATCCTCTTCAACGCACAAAGCTGAGCTGTCTCTTGCCCATGTGTCGTTTGTTTCGTACTCTACAAAGTGTAAATTCTCATTTTGCACAAAACGGCTTTGTACCTCTTTTATATCATGGCAAACAACCAAACACTTCTGGTATCTGATAATCGCATTTATAATATTTGTAAATGTCTCTTCTGCTTCATCCAAATATTCAACCCAATCGCTCTTGGCATGGGGAAATATAATTTGTGTAAAACTTTGCTCTTCAAACTCTGCGATAAATCTTCTCATTTGGTATAATTCCTTTATGGCTAAAATAACTTTGAATAAAAATAATTTTTTTAATAATCTCGACATTATCGCTAAAGCTACCAAAAGCGTAGATAAAATTGCGATGGTTTTAAAAGATAATGCGTATGGGCATGGTTTGGTTGAAATGGCGACTATGGCAAAAGAGTATGGCGTGAAAAAAGCGGTTGTGCAAACAGAGACGGAAGCCAAAAATATTGAAGATTTTTTTGATTATATTTTGACTTTAAACTCAATTCCACATGATATGAGTGACAAAATTCGTTACACAATCAATGACTTAAATTCGATAGTAAAATTTCCTCATTGCACAAAAGTTGAACTGAAAGTGGATACAGGAATGCACAGAAATGGCATTGCTATGAGCCAGATTGAAGAGGCATTTACTAAAATAAAAGAGCAGGGGCTTCTTTTGGAGGGAGTTTTTACCCACCACAGAAGTGCCGATGAGTTAAGCAGTGAGTGGTTTTGGCAAATGGATAACTTTAAAAAAGTAAAGCAAGAAGCTCAAAACTTGGCAGACAAACATGGTTTTGGCACACTCAGGTTTCACTCCTCAAACTCAGCGGCACTCTTTAGAAACAGTGATTTTGATGAGGATATGGCAAGAGTCGGAATTGCCGCCTATGGATGCATGAATCTACCGGATGCCATAAAAGTAGAGGGTTTAAAACCGGTTTTGTCTCTCTATGCAAATAAAATTTCATCAAGAGAGCTAACAAAAGGCGAGAGAGTCGGCTATGGCGGAATTTTTGAAACAGATGAAAATTGTGTTGTAAGCAACTATGATTTTGGCTATGGAGACGGTTTTTTGAGGGTTTGTTCCAATAACTACACAACTCCGGATGCCAAACAGTCGGTTGGCAGAATTTCTATGGATAACAGCTCTTTTATTTGTGAAGATGAGGAGATTTTGATTTTTGATGATGCCGGTGAGATTGCAAAAGTGGTAAAAACAATTAGCTATGAAGTTTTAACTTCACTCAAGCCCTCAATCAGAAGAGAGATAGTTTAAATTATCTCTCTTTGGGGTTTGCCGATGTAATACCCTTGAGCATAATTCACTCCCATTTTTTTCAGCAGCTCCAGTGAATCTTTATCTTCAACAAACTCTGCGATTGTTTCAAGCCCAAGATTTGCAGCGAAGTTTATGATGGTCTGAGTTATTTTTTTTGAATTTTCATCCGTCATTACATGTTTTACCAAGGAAGAGTCTATCTTTAAATAATCAATATTGAGTTCAAGAATATGTGCAAAATTGGAATAACCGCTTCCAAAATCATCTATAGCAATTTTACAGCCAAACTTTTTGACACTTACTATAAACTCTTTGAGCTCTTCATAATTCTCAATTTTATCGCTCTCCAGTATTTCAAAAACCACTCTGTGCGACGCGTTAAATGAGCTTAGTATTTTTAGGATAAAAGCAAAAGTTTTTTTATTGAGTACATCATTTATAGAAAGATTTATTGAAAATTCATACTCCTTATCTTTAAAAAAATCAAACGATTTTATTATCATCGCTTTTGTAATATTTGGATACTGTTTAGACTTTATTGCAATATCTAAAAAATCTATAGGAGGAACAACATCTCCATTCTCTTTAATTATTCGGGCAAGGCACTCATACTTTTCTACTTTTTTTGTCTGTACATTATAGATTGGCTGGAAATAAGGAGTTATTAGATTCTTCTTTATTACATCTTTTAAAAATGATGAACCTTCAATATTTTGAATAATTTTTGATGTCATATCTAAAGTGTCATCATACACTACAATATCTTTTTTATTATTTTTAGCATTTTGCAGAGCCATGTTTGCTTTGGACATTAAAGCTTTTTCACTTGAAGCCAACCCACAGCTCATTGTTATAAATATCTGATTATCCTCTATCTCAATCTGCTTTTTATTGACAGTCTTAAGAATCTCTTTTATGTTAAGAAAAAACGACTCTTTTGAGATTTTTTTTGTGCTCAGCAGCGCATATTCATCACTCGGCAGTTTATAAAGAATATTTTCACCGTTTTGACAAGTCTCTTGAATAGTTTTTGCCATCTCTTTTAAGATTTTGTCTCCGATTTCATATCCGTAAAAATCATTAAGTTCTTTAAAGCTATCAATATTAAAAAGTGCCAAATGCAAAAATTTAGAATTTTTGTATTGCTTTATATCTTCTATAAGTTTTACTCTGTTTGGTAAGTGTGTTAAAGAGTCGTAGATAAAGGAGTTTTTCAACTCTGCTGTTTTTTCTTCTACTATTTTTTCTAAAAAGTTATTAATATTTTTAACTTTTTTAATAATATAAAATATAGTAAAAAATAGAAAAATAAAGAGTATTAAATCATATATTACAGAGTGCATGAAGTTTCTGTAAAAATAACCATTTAGCTCTTTTACCGGTATTTTTATGCTGATAATACCTCTGATTTCACCAAGTTTGTAGTCATACGCGTTTTCATAACTATCCCTGATAAGTTTGGGAGCATCCTCTTTCGCTCCATGGCATAATAGACACTTCTGCTCAATTTTCAAGGCATGGGCAAATTGAAAAAATTCGCTATTGCCGTCACTAAAATAATTTTCTTTATCTAAATTTTGTCGTAAAAATTCTATTGCTTTGAGCTCATCGTTATCGGCTGAATTTTTTATATTTCTTGCTCTGTCTGAAACAGTTTTAATGGTAATATTAAGAGGATTATGTTGTGAAAAAGTTTCTGATATTATGCCCGAGCTAAATGCAGGCAGAGCAGAAAGTGTCTCTTTGTTAAGGGGTATCGTTTTGTTTATAAAAAAATTCTGGTAATAATCTCTATGTGTCTTGGCGTAACTATTTAAAACTTCCGCCTCTTTTTTTGCGAACTCATATCTTCTCTCTTTGGTGTCATTATAGGCGTAAAGAACCCTTAAAAGTATTACTATTATAAAAATAATTGGAATGATGTAGAGAATTCTGTTATTAAATAGTTTTACTGACACGAAAATACCCTTCTAAATAAAGAATCTGCAGCGAAAAATATTATAATTTATATATGCTTAATATCCTATTGCACTTGAGTTGATTAAGGTAAAACTCTTCTAGTCTGCAGATATTTACTTTTCCAGTAAGGGTCGTTTAGTTGTGAAATTTTTACGCCCTCTGTCGTGGAAGCATGTAAAAACTTCCCTTTTTCTATCATAATTCCGGAATGTCTTGTTTTGGCATTTACTTTAAAGAAAACTAAATCGCCCTCTTTAGAAGAGTTCTTTGGTACTTCATAGCCTATTTGTGCCTGTTCGAGTGAAGTTCTAGGCAGTTTAATTCCAAAAGCATCTAGATAAACTTTTTGAACAAGTGAAGAACAATCCGTTCCTTGAAGCGTCTGCCCTCCAAATTTGTATGGAGTTTCGCACCACTTGTCATACTCTTTGTAGAGAGCTTTTTTTACCCATTCAGGATTTTCTTCTTCCACTTCTGTGATAGTAACACTTTGCTCCGGAAGCGGCTGAACCTCTTTTGTAGAACATCCTGCAAATATAAAAAGAGCGATAATAAAAATGAAGATATTTTTTAGCATGTTATGAGTTTATCTTTACTACAGCATTTGCGAAAACTACACCGTCAACACCTAGAAGTGCCAACTCTTCTATCTCGCTCTCTTCTTCTATTCGAACCAATATTTTTGCATCAAAAAGGTAGTTGTTTGCGATGCTTTGCGCACTCAATGCCAGTTCGGACGGCACTAAAATATAGGAAGCGCCAAGAGATGAAGCATATATAATCTCTGTAATATTGCTCACGCCAAGAGCAAGAGAGATTTGATTCTCATTTATAAAATCTATAATATCTAGATTGTCCTCGCTGAATTCTAAATATAAAACAGAGGATGAGGGTGTGTTTTTTATTGCTTCAATGCATGCAATGTGGTAAAAAGAGTCACTCTTTATAAATCTATGCCCAAAAATATACATTATCTCTTCTCCAAGCACTCTTTTGAGCAGTAATATTTGTTGTTACTTATAATGCTGTCCTCGATTTGTGTATAAACTCCACATGCCGAGCATTCTACCATATCGCTTACATCCGATTTGTCACTATTTTTGAGAGGTTTCTTCTTAAAGAAGACGAAATAAATTATCACTACAACAGCGATAATAAGTAAAATTTTTAGTACCATAAATTAATTTCCCTCTATGAGTAAGTAGTGTCTGTTTTTAGTTTTTATGATTCTGTGTTTGAGACTCTTATCCACTTCATCATAAACATTTTCGCCCTTATAAAAAAGAAGTTTTGAGTTTTCATCTCTAAACCCCTCGCTTAATTTTAAAAGCATGGCAGTATCTGTAACGGCTCTTGAAGTTATAAGCTCAAAAATCTCTTTTGGCATCTCTTCGACTCTTTTTTTAACAACAGTTACATTACTAAGACCCAAATCACCTTTTATAAACTGTAAAAAACTTGCTCTCTTGGCAAGTGGTTCTACAAGAGTTACCATAGTATCCGGTAAAGCTAAAGCCAAAATCATACCAGGAAAGCCGGCTCCCGTTCCAATATCTAAAAGATTTTTGATTTTTGGTAAAAAGCTAACAGGAAAAACAGCGTCATAAATAAAGTTATCTACAGTTTTTTCATCTTTTGCACCCGTTAGATTGTGGATTTTATTCCACTTAAAAAGATGCTCTTTATATCTTTGAATATTATGAAAAAAATCATCAGGCAACTCTATTTTATCGCCGATAAGCGTGGCTTTTAAATTCAACAACTCTCCTTTGAGGTTTAAAAAAAATGTCCCATTTCGTCTTTTTTCGTATTAATATAATCTTCATTATATTTGTTAGACTGCATAATAATAGGTATCCGCTCAACTATCTCTATATCATTAATTGAGTTTACCTTGTCCGGGTTATTTGTGAGCAGTTTTATTTTACGAATGTTGAAATGGTGCAAAATAAATGTAACCATCTCATATGTTCGCTCATCCGCTCTAAAGCCTAACTGATGGTTTGCTTCAATGGTATTGTACCCTTTGTCTTGAAGAGCGTAGGCATTTATCTTATTTAAAAGACCTATGTTTCGCCCCTCTTGTCGAAGGTAAATAACCATTCCATTTGTTGAAGATGCAAGTTTCAGGGCATACTCCAACTGGTCTCTGCAGTCACATTTTAGACTTCCCATGGCATCGCCTGTCAGGCACTCTGAGTGAACCCTCACTACTGGTATTTCATCCAGATTTTCTGTGTAAACTACTAAATGTTCTTTTGAGCCCTCTTTGAAAGCTTTGACTTTAAAGTTGCCAAATCTGGTTGGTAAATTGGCAATTTGAGAAATTTCTATATTCATTAATTTAATCTTTAAAACGGTAAAATATTTTCAATAAAAAAATATTATAGCAAAAAAAAGGTTTAAAATGTTTCAAAGATTTCGTAGAACTCGTTTAAATAAACATCTTCGTGCATTAGTGCGGGAAACAAGCGTGAGTGTGAATGACTTTATCTATCCTCTTTTCATTCGCAGCGGTAAGGGAATTAAGACAGAAATAGCCTCCATGCCGGGCGTTTTTCAAATGAGTATTGATGAGGTTTTAAAAGAGTGTGAGGAGCTGAAATCGCTTGGAATTTACTCCATCCTTCTTTTTGGAATTCCTGATGTAAAAGACTCTATCGGTTCAGACTCCTTGTGTGAACATGGAATTATCGCTTCGAGTATCCGTGCAATAAAAGAAGCACATCCCGATATGTTTGTTGTAACCGACTTGTGTTTTTGTGAATATACAGATCATGGACATTGCGGAATAATTGACATGAAAACCCAGAGCGTAAATAATGATGCGACACTGGAAATTTCAGGCAAACAAGCGGTAATTCATGCAAAGGCAGGTGCTGACATGATTGCACCATCCGGCATGATGGACGGAATTATAGAAACTCTCAGAACTGCTTTAGACGAGGCTGGATTTGAGAACTTACCAATTATGAGCTACTCAACAAAATTTGCAAGCGGATATTATGGACCATTTCGTGATGTAGCAGAGTCAGCTCCGAGTTTTGGCGACCGTGCTTCGTACCAGATGGATCCTGCAAACCGTCGTGAAGCTATAAAAGAGAGCATTTCAGATGAGATGCAGGGTGCAGATATTTTGATGGTGAAACCGGCTCTCGCCTATCTTGACATAGTACGAGAGATTAAAGATAACACTTCCCTTCCGATGGCGGTTTATAATGTGAGCGGAGAATATGCCATGTTAAAGCTTGCACAAAAACATAATCTGATTGATTATGAGAGAGTGATGATGGAAAACATGATTGCTTTTAAGCGGGCTGGAGCTGATATAATCATCTCCTATCATGCAAAAGAAGTTGCAAAACTATTAAATAGTAAGTAGTTTTTGTTAATTTAAAGAAAACTATATTAAAATCAACAATAAATTATTTACAGGAAAAGAATTTGAGACATTTTTTAACACTGAGAGATTTTACAAAAGATGAGATTTTAGAGATTATTGATGTTGGTCTTGCGATAAAAAAAGATTTAAAAGCGGGCATTTACAAGGAAGAACTCAAAAATCAAACCTTAGCGATGATATTTGAAAAAAGCTCAACAAGAACAAGAGTGAGTTTTGAAGTTGGAATGTATCAGCTTGGCGGGCATGCGCTGTTTCTCTCCAATCGTGATATCCATTTGGGTCGTGGAGAGCCTGTGAAAGATACATCTCGTGTTATTTCGAGTATGTGCGACATGGTTATGATTCGAACTTTTGAGCAGTCGATGATAGAGGAGTTTGCAAAATATTCTAAAGTTCCTGTTATCAACGGTTTGACCGACTCCTATCATCCGGTGCAACTTTTGGCAGATTACATGACTATGGTTGAGTATGGCGTGGCAGAGAATGCGATTGTTGCCTACATCGGCGATGGAAATAACATGACACATTCATGGATGATGTTGGCTGCAAAACTGGGTTTTGAGCTTAGAATTGCAACACCGAAAGGGTATGAAGTAAACGGCAAAATTCTCGAAGAGGCTCTTAAAATGGCCAAAGAGAGCGGTGCAGTTATAAAGGTTTCAAACGACCCAAAAGAGGCGGTGCATGGGGCTACGATAGTTACTACAGATACATGGGCTTCAATGGGGCAAGAGTCAGAAAAAGAGGAGAGAATAAAAGCTTTCAAAGGGTACATGGTCGATGATCTGATGATGTGTTTGGCAAAAAAAGATGCGAAATTTTTACACTGTCTTCCAGCCTACCGCGGTCAAGAGGTCTCCGCTGAAGTTTTAGAGAGCCACTGCGAGATAGTTTTTAATGAAGCGGAAAATAGACTGCATGCGCAAAAAGGGTTGATGGTTTGGTTAAACAAGCATAAATGACACTCCTCGATGCACTCATCCTAGGAACCCTTGAGGGTTTAACGGAGTTTTTGCCTATTTCAAGCACGGGACACCTTATATTGGCTTCTCATCTTTTGGGGATTGAGCAGACAGTCGCCCATAAAACATTCGAAGTTGTTATTCAGCTTGGAAGTATTTTGGCAGTTCTCTTTTTGTTTGTACAAAGACTTCTTACAAACAGAATGCTTTGGATTAAAATAGCCGTTGCATTTTTGCCGACAGCCGTTTTTGGCTTTTTGTTTTACAAAACAATCAAATCACTTTTTGGGATAGAAACTGTCTCTGTTATGCTTATTGCCGGCGGTTTGATTTTTTTGATTATTGAATATTTCAGAAGAAATCGTGATGATAGCAAAGACAAAAGCGTAGATGATTTGAGTATTAAAGAGTCTTTGTTGATAGGAGTGTTTCAAAGCCTCTCCATGGTGCCGGGGACAAGCCGCTCAGGTGCCACGATGATAGGCGGACTCTTTGCAGGACTCTCTCGCAAAAGTGCGGCTGAGTTCTCTTTTTTACTCGCAATTCCCACCATGTTCGCGGCAACAGCTTATGATTTATATAAAAACAGAGCAACAATGGTTATCGACGATTACGCACTTTTGGCTGTTGGATTTGTAACTGCCTTTGTTGTTGCATTTTTTACCGTAAAAGCTATGATGAAGTTTCTTACTACCCACACATTTGTAGTATTCGGCATATATAGAATTATTGTCGGTCTTGCTTTTTGGTTTTTTGTAGTTTAACTACTAAAGAGTAAAATCTTTAGTATTTGATTCCCGTTACTCTTCTTATCTTCTCAATCATCGGCATCGCCGCTTCTTTGGCTTTTATGCTTCCCATTTTTAAAATTTCTCTCACTTCGTTTTGATTTTTCTCGCTCCTAAGCTCCAGCTTGGGAGTGTGTACTTCAGCCAATGTGTTAAAATCCATTGCAAGTGCTGTATGTATTCCCAATGAGGACATTGGGAACGAGGAAAGAGTAAAATCTTTAGTATTTGATTCCCGTTACTCTTCTTATCTTCTCTATCA
>JAUSKV010000070.1 GCA_030646745.1 Sulfurimonas sp.
AGATAATTTATCAATCAAAAGATGGAGTTTTTAAATTTTTTTGTGATAGAGCTATAGAAAATCCTAGTTACAAATATGTTCTTATTATTGATGAAATAAACAGAGGTGATATTTCTTCCATTTTCGGAGAACTTTTTACTCTGCTTGAAGATACAAAAAGAAAAAATGAGGATGAAGAACTATCTATAAATTTACCTTATTCTAAAGATAAAGCAACGGGAAATCCTAAAAAGTTAACAGTCCCCAGTAATTTGCATATAGTAGCAACTATGAATACTGTTGATAAATCTATTGCTCTTATAGATGTTGCTCTTAGAAGAAGATTTGAGTTTATAGAAATGAAACCAAAACCTGAATTGTTAAATACTAATATAAATGATATAAATTTAGAAAAAATGCTTAATGCTATAAATGAAAGAATAAATATATTAAAAAATGAACATTATCAAATAGGGCATTCATATTTTTTAGGGGTAAATAATTTTAATGACATTAAAAATAAAATGACAAAAAGTATCATCCCGCTACTTCAAGAATATTTTTATGATGATTGGCAATTTATTTGCGCTGTTTTGCATCAGCCATACAATGACCCTAAAGATGATAAAGGCTTATTCACAATAAAAAAAGCTAGTAATAAAATGTTTGCTGATGAATTTAAAGAACTAATTGAGTTTAGAAATAAAAAAATAGTTGCAATTAGGCAAGATTTTACAGAAGATGATATAAAGTCTATTTACGAGTAATCTGGTAAATGAATGAATTATTAACAATTACAGAACATGCTGATATCTTTGTTTCAAAAACAAGAGATATTAAAAACAATGTCATATCAGAAGAAGATAGGAATCTATTGTTTGATGTTGACTATAAAGATAAAAAGGGTAAGTCAAGATATATTTTTTCACATAATGGAAAAAATAAAATTAAAGCTTGTTCGATTGTTGGCTCTGTATCTATAAAAAATGGCTTAACAATAGAAATTTTACCTAAGTTTGCAAGAGGTTCTCTAACGGACGATTCTAAAAAAAGCTATAGAAAAACTTTTGTCAATATGATAAGAGTTTCAAATGAAAAAAATTTCATAACTTCTCACTCTCAGAGTTCAAAAATACCTATGGGAGAGATGCCACTTACCAATTATATAATTGAGCTTTTTACCGTAAGTTTACTTGATAGTTTAAGACAAGGTATTTATGCTACTTACACAAAAGAGATAAATAATTCTTCTTATATAAGAGGTAATATTTTAGTATCAAAGACAATGCAGAATAACTTTATAGATAAATCGAAGGTCTATATTTCTTATAATAAACAGTCAGCTAATAACCTTTTAATGCAAGTTTTTAGAACATTATCTAAAATACTGATGCAAGATGAAAATTTATCTTATACTGCAAGACAAAATTTACATGAAATATATTTATTACTTGATGGTGTTGAGATAATAAATTTGAAATCTGAAGATTTTGAGAGGGTAGTTTTTAATAGACTCAATGACAAATATGAGATTTTATTGAATCAAGCTAGCTTTATATATAACAAGTACATGCCATTTAGCAGCAAAGTAAATGCTACTCCATTTTGGTCAATACTCTTTGATATGGACTACTTATTTGAAAAATTTATTGCTTATCTTTTTAGAAAATCTGATATTAAATTTAAAGAGCAAAATACTACCGATTGTTTTAGAAATTTAGACAAAATTGTTAGTGTAAGACCTGATTTTGTGATAGAAAATGAAAACAAAGAAGTTATAAGTGTGGTAGATGCTAAATGGAAGCTTTTGACTTATGAACAAAGCTTGTATGGGCTTAATGCTCAAAATTTTTGGCAATTGTTTAGCTATATGAATTTAATAAACCAAAAAGAACAAATAAATGGATATTTTATCGTTCCTAAAAATAGTGATAATTTTGAAGATGATATTGAATTTGAATCTTTTATAGAAGATAATAAATCTATAAATATTTTAAGCATAGATTTTTCGTTAGATTTTGAAGAGATAATTACTAGCTACAGATATAAAATAGAAAATAATAAACTTGAAGTTGATTATCAAGTAGCAGATATATATAAAAATAAGAGAATTTTTGCCAAACCAATGAGCTTGGAAAATATCAAGCAATTTGAATTTATTGGATTTATTGCCAATAAAACTATTATATACTTGAAAAAGATTGGTAATACATATCAGTATTTTTCTACAGATAGCAACCTTCTAGAGCCTTTGTACTTTAAACCATCAATATTTAAAAATTCATTGGAATATTGTATAAGCAACTTCTTGCAACTACATAGACAAAAAACTTTATATTTTTCATCAATTGATATTAAAAATAAATTATTTAGTGATATTGTTGAACTTAGTTCATTCCATGAAAGAAATAATGTAATTATCACATCAACTGATTATAACTCTAAAATATCAATGAATTTACGCTCAAATGAGTTTTTTTATTTTGCTATTGACTTTTATGATAGTTTTGATAAAAAAGTAAAAAATTTATATCATGAGAATGAAAAAACTATGGATAAACTAGTTAACGAAAAAATAAAGAACAAATATTTAATGAGATAAATAATTATAAAGAACAATTAAAAAAAGAAAATAAAAACAGTGATACAAAGGATGTCTTAAATTTAAGAATCAATCAAACGCTTATTGATGAACCAATAGAAAAAACATATATACCTTTGGAAGAAAAAGAGATAGAACAATGTTATTCAGATAATGAAGATGAACTTTTGCAGCTTGCAAATAATAAAGACATAAAAGATGAATTAAAAATTATTCTTTTTTATAGAAAATATAAGTATAGAGAAATTGAAGAAAAAATAAAAGAAACTATATTGTGTAATGCAAGTACAGACTTGAAATATCTTTTGGAAAGAACAATAAAAGAATTGTCTAAATTTCTTGAAAATAAATTTATTTGGATGTCATCAAAGCATGAAAGTTGGATATATGGTTTTATTTACGCTAATAATAATGATTACATATATAGTATTAAAAAAATAATTGCACAATATACAAAATCAAAAAGAATTATAGAAATTTTAAGTAATGAAGAGGAAAGAAAAGTACTATCTTCAATATTACATAATTCAAATACTGTTGATAATAAATTTCTGGTAACTAATGAAATTTTAACAAAAATATTAGATTATGCAATAAAAACGAAAAATGTAGGAATTGCACTTGAAATATTAGAAAGAAAAGAGATTGCACTCCAGTTAGTTCAAGAAGTGGTAAAAAACTTCAAGACTTATGAAGATAAATCTGAACCAAGCAAGAAAACTTATGCTGTAATTAATTTAGTGAAAAAGACTAATTACAATGATAAATCTATACATGATTGGATTAGTGATATAGATAAGTTTAATCTTGATAATTATTCTACTCTTTCAATAGATAATAAAATGGATTTTGCTGTAGAAGCACAGTTTCAGTATTATAACAATGACTTAATAAAAAAATTCTGTTATGAGAATGATGAAGATATTTTAGTAGACATTGTAACGGACAAACATAATACATTGCAAATTAGATTTGTACTACTGATATATATTTTAAACTTTAAAAATCATACTCTTAAAGAAAAATATTTATTTGAAGCTATTAAAAATAAAAATAACAAAACCCTGAATTATATAGTGAATTTACATGAAAAAAATGACATTTCTTTAGTTGTGAAATACATAGAAGACAATTTTAATGAAATTAATAATGAGATATTGTTTGGATATGCAATGAGTAACAACAAGGAATTATATTATATAAGAGAGAAAATTTGTTATTTAACAAATGACTTAGATTTATTGGATGAACTTTCAAAAAATAAAGAGGATGAAAATATTTTATTAAATATTATATTTCATACTAAAGATAATTCTAAATTTACTGAAAGTATTAAAAGTAATATTACAAAGTATTCAAAAGAGACTCTTGATAGAATAGCAAATTATGAAGAGTATTATAAGTTTAATGAGAAATATTGTTTAATAGCTAAAGTAGCAAGTAGTTTTAATTTATCGAATAAAACCAGATATGAGTTATTTAATAAATATAAAAGTGATAGAGTTATTTTAGAATCATTAAATAACAAAAGTTTAGATTATGATAAAAATCTCAGTAATTTAAGAGATATGATTAAGAATGCTTTGTATATGACAGAAAATAATAATTTTTCAAATCAGATTGATGTGAGTAAAATTAGGCTTTGAAGCAAAATGATGGTCTGATAGTTAAAGAGACTCTTTTGATGATTTTTAAGAATGTAAGAATTGTACTTTGTAGTTTGAACAAAGAAGTGGATATTGTTGAGGGAGGAAGATAGATGGCAAGATTAAAGTTTAAAGATATATTATGGGATGAATTATGTCCTATTTATGTAGAAATAGATGAACAGTTTGAAAAAAATGACTAAAATACTTCAATTTTTTCATTAGAATTTTACTAGAATAAGTTGATTAGAAGTTATAAAATCTAACTTTTAGTGATACAAAAAGTCTAATAAGTTTTAAAGATTAAGCCACATTTTCGCAACTGCTCTGAGTGCTTCCGGATTTTCTGAGGCGAAGAATTTCAGCTTTGGGTTTTTATATTTTGTCTCAAATTTAAACTCTTTTTCCAAATGCTCTACAATTGCTTCTCCGGAGTGAATCAAAATGGTATCTTTGCCGAAATAGTTTTGAATGGCATCCGAAATAAGAGGAAAGTGCGTACAGCCGAGAATGATGGCATGTGGAGTTTCTAAATCTTTAAAGTAGTATTTGAGTGTGGCATCTAAAATCTCACCCTCGTAAATTCCCTCTTCAACCATAGGAACAAACAAACCTGTTGCTTTGGCTTGAAGGTTAACAAAGCCCTGTTTATGGAGACTTGTTTCATAGGCTTTTGAGTGTACAGTTGCTTTTGTACCGAGTATG
>JAUSKV010000071.1 GCA_030646745.1 Sulfurimonas sp.
TTTAGAAAATGAAAGACATAGCGTAACTTGGCATGACCCGCATCCAAAACCATCTTATCTTTTTGCACTTGTAGCGGGAGATTTAGGAGTTGTGAGTGATAGTTTTACAACTATGAATGCAAAGCATGTGGAGCTCAACATCTACTGTGATTTGGGAAATGAATCTAAATGTACACATGCCATGAAGTCGCTCAAAGAGTCTATGCTTTGGGATGAGCAAATGTATGGGCGAGAGTATGATTTAGAGATTTACAACATCGTAGCAGTGGATAGTTTCAACATGGGTGCGATGGAGAACAAGGGTCTAAATATCTTCAACTCCGCCTATGTTTTAGCGAATGAAGATACCGCAACCGATGCCAACTTTATGGGTATTCAGAGCGTTATCGCACATGAATATTTTCACAACTGGACAGGAAATCGCATTACATGTCGTGACTGGTTTCAGCTCACGCTCAAAGAGGGACTAACAGTTTTTCGTGACCAGTGCTTTTCTGCCGATTTGAATTCAAAAGAGGTACAGAGAATTGAGAGCGTGATAGCACTTCGAGACAGACAGTTTGTGGAGGATGCTTCGCCGACTGCACACCCAATTCAGCCCGATTCTTATATGGCAATAAATAATTTCTACACAGCTACCGTGTATGAGAAGGGTGCAGAGGTTATCAGAATGATTCACACGCTTTTGGGTGATGAAAACTACCGAAAAGCGACCGATTTATACTTTGAGACTTTTGATGGACAGGCTGTGCGAACGAATGACTTTTTATGGGCAATGAGCAGTGCAAGCGGAGTGGATTTAAGTGCATTTCAAATTTGGTATCACCAATCGGGAACGCCAAAATTAGTAGTAAAAGAAAGTTATGAAAAGGGTGTTTATAAATTAACTCTGACTCAGAGAGTTCCACATGCAGTGGATGCAACTGCTCAAAAACCATACTTTTATCCGCTCAAAATGGCATTTTTAAACGAAAACGGAGAGGAAGTTGTCAATCAAGTTTTAATCATCAAAAATGAGATAGAGGAGTTTGTCTTTGAAGGATTGAAATCTAAGCCTATTCTCTCACTTAACCGTGATTTCTCCGCTCCTATAATAGTAGAGCAAGAAAAAACAGACTATCCATTTTTGATGAAACATGACAAAAATAGCTTTGTACGCTATGAGTCGGCTCAATCTTTTGCGGTAAAAACGCTTGAAGCGATGATAGCAGGCGAAGAGATAGATGAGGAGTTCGTAAGTGCGTATGGCTCTGTTTTAGAGCTAGATACTGACCTCTCGTACAAAGCACTTTTGCTTGAGCTTCCATCTATTTCAACTTTGATGCAAAGACAAAAAGAGGTTGATTTTGAGCCTATCTATGAGGCTAAAGAGAAGCTTTCAAAATATTTGGCAACAACGTACAAAGAGAAGTTATTAAAACTCTATAATAGCTTTCACCTACCAACAAACAGTGAAATAAATGCTCTTAATATTGGCAAGAGAGCGATTAAAAATCGTGCTTTGAGAATTCTCTCATCTCTGGAGAGTGACGAAATAATTTACATGGCAAAAAAACAGTATGAGGAGTCAAAGACTATGACTGACAGAGTTGTGGCTCTTGATATTTTAGAAAACAGTTCAGCGCAAGACGCCACAATTGCACAGGCAGATTTTTATGCAAAATATAAAAATGACACTTTAGTTATGAATAAATACTTCTCAATTTTAGCAGCCTCTCATAGGGATGGGACGCTAGACAGGGTGATGGCTCTGCAAAATGATGAAGTTTATGATGAAAAAGTGCCTAACTTGGTTCGTTCACTCATTGGTGTTTTTGCTCGAAACTATAAACATTTTCATGCCAAAAATGGGTATGGCTACTCATTTTTGGCAGATAAAATAATTGAGATAGATAAAATAAATCCGCAAATGGCTTCTGGACTCTGTTCGGGGTTTAAAATATATGAGAGATTGAATAAAATCAACAAAAATCTTATGAAAGAAGAGATGGAGCGTATCATTTCTACACACTTGCTCTCAAAAAATTCTTATGAAATTATGAGTAAAATTTTAAAAATTTAATTAATGTAATTTTTTAAACTTCTTTAAGCCTCATAAAATAGGAGGGCTTACCTAATTACATAATTTTAAAATATAATTATTATTTATAAATCGGAAATATAGCAATACTGCA
This sequence comes from Sulfurimonas sp., assembly GCA_030646745.1. Taxonomy (GTDB): domain Bacteria; phylum Campylobacterota; class Campylobacteria; order Campylobacterales; family Sulfurimonadaceae; genus Sulfurimonas. The sequence goes on from JAUSKV010000071.1 coordinate 2,175, forward strand.
TTTTGAAGATAGTTACGATACAATTTCTAAGAACTTTTTACAAAAGAGGAATTGTATATGGCAAGATTAGTTGTTTTAGGGGGCGGTGTCTCAGGACACACAGCTGCGACTTTCGCAGCAGAGTGGTTAGGTTCAGCTCATGAAGTTGTAGTTGTAACTCCAAATGCAAAGTGGAACTGGATTCCATCAAACATTTGGGTTGGTGTTGGTCAGATGACGAAAGAAGAAGTTACTTTTGATTTGGCGCCTGTATATGCTAAGGCTGGTATTAAATATCATCAAGCAAAAGCACTTGGTATTCACCCAGAAGGGAATGAAACAAGTGATAAACCTTATGTTGTTATTGAATCAACAGAAGCGGGTAAAGCTGGTCAGATTGAAAACATAGAGTATGACTATCTTATTAATGCGACAGGTCCAAAGCTTAACTTTGCAGCAACTCCAGGTCTTGGCGATGCAAACGGTTTAGGTGAATTTACTGTTTCAGTTTGTACAGCAGACCATGCAGTGCATGCAAATGAAGAGTTACATAAATGTATAGAAAAGATGAAAAAAGGTGAGCGTCAAAAGTTTTTAATCGGAACCGGACATGGTATGTGTACATGTCAAGGTGCTGCTTTTGAGTACATTTTCAACATTGAGCATGAGTTAAATAAAGCTGGTGTTCGTGATATGGCAGACATCAAATGGATTTCAAACGAATCATTTTTAGGTGACTTCGGTGTTGGCGGACTTCACATGAAAGCTATGGGTTTTGCTGTAAGTTCAAAAATCTTTGCTGAGTCTCTATTTGCTGAAAGAGATGTGGATTGGATTATCGGTGCACATGTTAACAAAGTTGAAAAAGGTAAAGTTCACTACGAACTTCTTGATGGAAGTATGGGTGAAGAAGAGTTTGACTTTTCAATGTTAATCCCTCCATTTGCCGGTGTTGGCTTAAAAGCTATCAACAAAGCCGGTGAAGATATTACAGCTACTATTTTTGCTCCAAACGGATTTATGAAAGTGGATGCTAACTATGCTGCCGGTGCGTATGAAAACTGGAAAGCAAGTGACTGGCCTTCAACTTACCAAAATCCAACTTATGGAAATATGTTTGCATGTGGAATTGCTTTTGCACCACCGCATCCAATTTCAAAACCAATGAGTTCACCAAATGGAACTCCAATTAACCCAACTCCTCCAAGAACCGGTATGCCATCAGGTATTATGGGTAAAGCTGTTGCACACAGTGTTTGTGACAGAATCTTAATAGGTCCGGATGCTCCATTACATGAAGCTTCAATGGCTCACATGGGTGCTGCTTGTGTTGCTTCTGCAGGAAAAGGTCTATTTACCGGTACTGCTGCTGCTATGACAATTTATCCTGTTGTTCCAGACTTTGAAAAGTACCCAGGAACCGGTCGTGATACAGAATATACTTTCGGTGAAATCGGTCTTGCTGGTCACTGGATTAAACATATTTTACATCACTTGTTTATTTGGAAAGCTAAACTCAAGCCGGGTTGGACACTTATTCCAGAATAAAAATCTGGTTTTATTGTCTATCTAAGTAATTTAATAAAGAAAAAAGGAAATAATATGTCAAAATATGGCGAAAAAAACATCAGAGCGTATGGCAATAATTTTACAACTATGACACCTGGTCCGGTTGCAAAATTTTTGAGAACAAATCTTATCTTTCAAGCGATAAGATTTATTATCATTAACATAAAAATGTTAGTAGTGGTAAGTAAAAGCCACTAAAACTACAAGTACCTTGGTTTTTCTAAGGTACTTCCCCCAAATCAACAACCACCCTCAACCAAAGGGGATAAATCCTATTTTTTCAATAAGGCAATAATTTATGATTCAAGAGATAATCAAATACCCAACACAACCAAGCATTGAGTATGGATCGGATGTTAGAATTTTTAATGAAGAGATATTTACCCTTCTAGATGATTTAAAAGATACTATCAATGAAAATAATTTAGAGGCTTTGGCTGCGTTTCAAATTGGAAGTTATTATAATATTGTTGTGATTAAAGAGAAGGACGGAACTTTTTTGGAACTAATAAACCCCAGACTTATAAGTACTAAAGATAAAATCACAACCACAGAGACAACAGCATATTTTCCTAATCTTAGTGCTGAGATACAAAGACATGATACTATAAGTATAATTTATCAAGTGAGAGATGGTTCAATGCATTCTTTAATGGCTAGCGGAGATAAAAGCGTTTTACTCCAAAGAAAACTAGACTACAATTTTGGAGCAACATTTTTAAGTAAATTGTCCAAAAAAGAGAAAGCAAAGTTTGAGAAAAAACTTGAATTTGGCTCAGATTTTGCAATCTCTGAGAGTTGTCCGACAACTTTTAAAAGAGACTATTTGGTAAAACTATCAAATATTTTACTTGTTTCTATGGTATTACTTATAGTGGTGTCTTTCTTTATCAGCAATCAAGAGATACATTCCGGCATATGGAAAACTCAGCTATTTATCTCTATCACTGCTTTGCTCACTAATATAGCATACTTTTTTTACGCTCATTATGAAGCTAAGCAATACACTTCATGTGTAAGTTGCCAAAGTGGAAATATTATCGGTACTGCCCTTGTTGCACTGATTAAAATAGCAGTCCTTACGGTTGCTTCCTACTTTATAATATAGGTACTATTTATTAGAATGAATAATAAAATTACCTCTCTTATCAATGCGCAGTCAGCTTTTATATCAGCAAAAGAGATAATCCTTTGGGATTGGATTGCATACGACTCCCCAAAACAAATCTTACTCCAACATGAAATTGAGCCAGAGGAGTTTATCACTAAATATGCTGCGGGAGTTTTTGACTATTTTATGAGTTTAATTGCAGGCAGAGTCGAGGTTGGTGGCTGCCCTGTGATGGAACATCTATTAACATATTTAAAAGATAAAGACATAAGTGCAGATGAATTGTTTGAAATATGTAGTCACTTTCGTCGTGCAATGATTAACTTCTCCTATGATGCAGGTTTAAACAGTAGAAATATTTCTGATGAAATTTCATATGTTTTTGATAAAAATTTCAGAGGAATTTTAAAATTTTATACAGATACTATTTTTCAAAAACTTATTGATGCAAAACTGGAGGCTTTAAACGCCTCACGGGCAAAAGAGTACTTTTTATCAAATATGTCGCACGAGATTAGAACTCCGCTTAATGCAATTTTGGGCTTTGTCAATCTGTTAATAGATGATGATATTTCTAAAAAGCATAGAAAATATCTTGATATTATTCAAAATAGCGGTGAAAATCTTCTGAGTATTATTAACGACATTTTAGATTTTTCAAAACTTCGCAGCGGTGAGTTCACAATAGAACCTAAAATATTCTCTCTTCATGATGAAATAAGCCACACAATGGAGCTTTTTATTGCGAGTGCTACAAGCAAAGATATAACAATAGCCTCATTTATTGACCCAGAAATTCCAAAAGAGTTGTACGGGGATTCGCTAAGAATAAAACAGATTCTATCCAATTTTTTAAGTAATGCCATAAAGTTTACAAAGAGCGGTGGTGTTATCTCCGTAGAGGCAAGTTGTGAAAATAAACTTCTAAAAATTAGCGTTGAAGATAATGGTATAGGAATAGAAAAACAGGATATTAAAAAAATATTTACAGCCTTCGTTCAGGCTCAACATTGCGAACAAAGCAACTGCTCCGGAACAGGTCTTGGTCTGTCAATTTGCAATCAACTGGCACTTCACATGGGCGGCAGAGTGAACGTTGAATCTACTATAGGCAAGGGAAGCCTGTTTTG
>JAUSKV010000072.1 GCA_030646745.1 Sulfurimonas sp.
AAATATTTTTTCTCAAAAAATAGATACCGGTGTAGTCGAGCAAATGATATTTTACGGAAAAAGTAATGCTGCTTGTAGTGTTAATGGTGAATATATAGTTTATAAAGCCAGAGAAAGCTCAGATGCATTTGGCAATAATACATTTAATTTGCATCTAATATCTACAAAAACAGATTTTATAAGAAGACTTACTGCAACCGGTGTAAATGAATTCCCAAGATTTTCTAAAGATGGGGATGCAATTTTATTTATAAAAAATTATATGTCTCAAAGTTCTATAGGAATTATTAGATTAAACCATGATAAAAATTATCTTTTCCCTCTTAAACAGGGAAAAATCCAATCTCTGGATTGGTAGAGATAATAAAAATTAGTATAAATTGTTTTTTATTCTAATTTTAATATTATTCTGCTATAATTCCGCTATATTAATACAGAGGAAATCGGATATGAAGAATGTAGTACTTTTAAGCGTTGCGGTTGCGGTTTTAGTTTTTAGTGGTTGTAGTTCAAAAGAACCAACAGTTGATGGGTCAGCTCAAGCTCCAGTAGTAAGCGGTGAGACTTCAAAAAGCAGTATGGCATCAGAGTCAAGCGAAGGTAGAATCGCTGGTATAGAGAAAAAATTATCAACAATTTATTTTGATTTTGATAAATTCAATATTCGTGCAGACCAACAAACTAACCTAACTTCTGATGCTTCAGTAATTAAAACAGAAGCTAGTGATTTAACAATCAAGCTAGAAGGTAATTGTGATGAATGGGGTAGTGATGAGTATAACTTCGCACTTGGCTTAAAAAGAGCAACAACAGTTAAAGATGCTTTAATTGCAAGTGGTGCTGATGCTAGTAAAGTTACTATGGTAAGTTATGGTGAAAGCAATGCAGTTTGTACAGAAAAAACTAAAGATTGTTGGGCTAAAAATCGTCGTGTTGACTTCAAAGTCCTTCCATAATCTATGCGTAACGGTATTTTAGTTGCAATTATTGCAACTATTACTTCTACAAATCTAATTGCCGCCGAACCTTCTGCGTTCGGTGCAGGCAATTTAGATAATCCTACTCCATATGGTGTGACTTTTAATGAGAAAATAGCATCTGAAAATCAAAATAATCTTCAAAAAGTTGTTTCAAAAAATAATAGTCAGGCTAGTGATGTCGATTCTCTCAGAGAAAGAATTGATGGGCTACAGAGCATTATAGAGAGTTTAAGTAAAAAAGCTCAAAGCAATAAAAGTGAAATTAATATCCTTAATCAAAAAAATAGTGTTGAAACGAAAAGTTCTGATGAATTTTATAAAAGATTAAGTGATATGAATCATGCAAACAGTGAAGATATAGCAAAGATTAAAGTAGTAATATCTGAGTTGTCTAAAGCAATCGACGCGATGAATAAATCGCAAGTCTCCAAAAGTGAATTTACTGATTTAGTTGATGAAGTAAATAGACTTAAAGGGACTACTTCAAAAGATAAAACTTCGTTAAAAAAATCTGAAAACAAAGAAAAGTCAGATAATGATAAAAGCACAGACAAATCTGTAAATACGGAAAAATCTGACTTAGAAAGTATGTCAAATGAAGATATTGACACTAAAGCAAAAGAGTTCTTTGATAAAAAGAATTATACTAAATCAAGTGAATACTATAGCCATTTAGTAGATAAAAATTATAAGCCGGCCGTTTCACACTATATGATAGGAGAAATTAATTTTAAGAGAAAAAATTACTCCGAAGCTGTAGCATACTATAAAAAGAGCAGTTCTTTATATGCAAAAGCATCTTATATGCCTTCCTTATTATTGCATACCGCTATATCTATGGATAACACAAATGATAAAAAAAATGCAAAAATGTTTTATGAGGGGTTAATAGCAAAATATCCTGAAAGCAATGAAGCAAAAGAAGCGAAAAAATATCTTACTTCTATGAAGTAATCACACACTTTTTTATAAAAATAACAGAGTTTTATGATAAAATCCAAAAAAATAAATTAAAGGTAAATTAAATGGCTATAGAAACAAATCAAATTGTATCAATAGAGTATGAAGTTCGTGATGGAAATAAAGTTGTAGATACCAATGTAGGTGGAACGCCTTTAGTCTTTATGTATGGCAAAGGTCAAATTATTCCAGGTTTAGAAAGTGGAATAAAAAATATGTTAATTGGAGAAAAAGCTGATATCCTTGTTAAGTCTGAAGATGCGTATGGTGCATACAATTCCGATGCAAAACAAGAAGTTCCCTCAGATCAATTTGCTGGTATTGACTTAGAGATTGGAATGACTCTTTATGGGCAAGGCGAAGACGGTGGTACTGTTCAAGTTACTGTTATAGAAATTGGTGCAGATAATATTGTTATAGATTTTAATCATCCTTTGGCTGGAAAAGATTTAATGTTTGCTGTTACGATTAACAATATAAGGGAAGCCTCTGCTGAAGAAGCTATGACAGGTATTCCTGCTGAAAACATGCAAGATGATGATTGTTGTGGTACTGGTGGCGGCAGCGGTTGTGGATGTCACTAATTTTGTAACTGCTTCTGATGCTTCATCTGA